>JAJAZN010000056.1 GCA_026785685.1 Thermoleophilia bacterium | reverse complement strand
GATCTGCTTGCCGAGCTGCTCGAGCTGATCGATCGCGGCGGGCCGCTGGAGATCTGCCGCGACAAGGCCCGGCTGCTTGCCCTGGCGGCGAAGGTGTAGTGCGAGCTTCGCCGACGTCGTCGTCTTGCCCGACCCCTGAAGGCCCGTCATCAGGATGACAGTGGGCGGCCGCCCGAACGCGAGGTGCGAATCACCCGAGCCCATCAGCTCCGTGAGTCGGTCATGTACGAGCTTGACGACCTGCTGCCCCGCGTTGAGACCCTGGAGAATGTCGTCCCCGAGGGCGTCCGCCTTCACGCCGGCGACGAAGTCCTTGACGACCTGGAAGTTGACGTCCGCTTCGAGCAGCGCGAGCCGGATCTCCCGCATCGCCTTGTTGACGGCGTCCTCATCGAGCCGCTTGGCGCGGCCGAGGTCACCCAGGGTCGCCTGGAGCCGGTCGGAGAGGGCGTCGAACACGGCCGTGAAGTGTACGGATGCCCGCGTCGGCTACGACGCGAGCGCCGACCGCACGCCGGCTGGTAACGACGTACCGCCGATGCGTTCGATCGTGTCCAGGTCGGCCGCCCACATGTTACGGAGCGGCTCGAGTCGATACGCGAGCGGGTCTCTCACCTTGGCCGCCACGAGCGCCGGCTTCAGGCGACCCTCGACGAACGCTTCGGCCGCCTGCGACGTCTGCCAGACCTCGACGACGTTCACCGAACCGACTGACTCCGTCGCGACGTGGAGCACCATGCCTGCCGGGGCATTTACGTCGAGGCCAAGAGAAACCATCATCCGATCGTAGGACTCGATGCTCAACTCGGGCACTCGCATGAAGAGCGTCACAGCCATAGCCGAACCTCCATCAGGACGCCGCGAATGAGGCGTCGGCCCAAGGATACGCGTTCCCCGCTCCGTTGGGAAGGTCAGTCGACGAGGGCCTGCGCAAACTCACGTGGATCGAATGGACGGAGATCGTCGAGCCCCTCGCCGACGCCGACCAGCTTGACCGGCAACCCGAGTTCATACGCGATCGCAACGGCGACGCCGCCCTTCGCCGAGCCGTCGAGCTTCGTCAGGGCGACACCTGTGACGCCCGAGGCCTCACCGAACAGGCGTGCCTGCTGCAGACCATTCTGTCCGGTCGTCGCGTCGACGACGAGCAGCGTCTCATGCGGCGCGCCCTCGATCCTGCCTTCGATGACGCGCCTGATCTTGGCGAGCTCCTCCATCAGGTTCGTCTGGGTGTGGAGGCGCCCAGCGGTGTCGACGATGACGACGTCGCGGCCACGCGCCCGGCCGGCTTCTACGGCGTCGAACGCAACCGCGGCGGGGTCACCGCCTGCCGGTGCGCCGATGAAGTCCGCTCCCGCACGCTCCGCCCAGATCTCGAGTTGCTCCTCCGCCGCAGCCCTGAAGGTGTCCCCCGCTCCCACGAGGACGCTGCGCCCGTGCTCCCGCAGCTTCTGGGCAAGCTTGCCGACTGTGGTCGTCTTCCCGGTGCCGTTGACACCGACAACGAGAATCACGGTCGGCTTCCGGGTCAGGTCGAGTGTCGGCGCGGACCCGAACAACTCCTCGATCTCCTCCGCAAGTGCCTCCCCGAGATCGGCCACCTCGCCCCGTGCCTCGAGACGGCGCACGATCTCGGCGGTCGCCCTGACGCCGACGTCGCCGTGGATCAGCGCTTCCTCGAGTCGCTCCCAGGCCTCCTCGTCACCCGTATCGAACGTGCCAGACGCGATCTCCGCGGTGAGCGCCCGGCGGCTCTTCGCGAGTGAATCGCGAAGGCGGCCGAAGAAGCCGGTCTTCTCCTGCTCGTCCGCGGCGGTCGGCTCGTCGCCGAACAGCTCTGCCCAGGTTCTCGACACGGGTGCAACGCTAGCGGCGACCCGAGCTTCGGGTCAGCCCGCCTCCGCCACGATCTCTGCGATGTAGGCGCTGACGGTCTTCGATGCCGACCAGCCGAGCGCGTTGGACTTCGTGACGTCGAGCTTTGCCGTCATCCGGTTGCCTTTCGCCTCGGGCTGCATCACGATCGGCGCGCCGAACATTTCTGCGATATCGAGGATCGAGTGCGAGTCGGACGCACCGAGCCCGAACTCGTCACCAACCCCCTTCTCTCCAATCAGGAGGAGACCGTCCACGATATCGTCGACGTGGGTGAAAATGCGCTGCTGCGTCCCTGGCGACGTGACGGGGAGCGGCTCGCCGGCGAGGACCTTCTGCCGGAAGATCTCGATCAGAGTTCCGTAGGTTCCCGCCCGCTCGCCCGGCCCGAAGACGTTGTAGAAGTACGTGATCGCGAACGGTAGCCCGTACCAGTCGCCGTAGTTGCGCACGAGTTCCGAGTTCGTCGCCTTGGTGAATGCGTAGGGGCTTTGGTCGCGCCCGAGGCCGCCGTCGGCGAACTTCGTGGACGAACCCGCGTAAACGAGTTTCGGTCGCTTGCTGCGCCAGTACTCGAGGACGTGGAAGGTGCCGTGGACGTTCAGGTCATAGACGACGTCGGGCTCGGCGAGGCTCGCCTCGACACGGGAGTACTCGCCGAGGTGGTAGACGAGATCCGGCGATTCGGGCACCGTCGTCGCGATGTCGCGGGTGTGCGCGTCGCGGTAGTCCACGCCAGGCACCTCGTTTCCCCGGGTGCCGGCGAAGTAGTTGTCGACGGAGATGACGGTATCGCCGAGGGCGGCAAGGCGAGCACAGAGCCGGGAGCCGATCAAGCCGGCGCCGCCGGTAACGAGAACTGTTCTTGCGCCCGAGCCCATCGGTTCGCCGCGCTACGCGGTGAGTGCGACCTTGTCGTGCTCGGGCAGCCGCCGGGAGATCACCTGCGAGACGCCGTCTCCGCCCATCGTGACCCCGTACAGGATGTCCGCCGCCTCCATCGTGCGCTTCTGGTGCGTGATCACGATGAACTGCGCACGATCCGAGTAGCGGCGCAGCAGCTCGACGAAGCGAACCACGTTTGCGTCGTCGAGCGCGGCCTCGACCTCGTCGAGGAGATAGAACGGGCACGGCTTGGCGAGGAAGAGCGCGAAGAGGAACGAGATCGCTCCCAGCGCTTTCTCGCCACCCGAGAGCAGGCTCAGGCGCGTTATGCGCTTCCCCGCAGGGCGGAGCTCCACCTCGACGCCCGCCTCGAGTGCGTCCTGCGTCTCGTCGCCGTCGGTTTCCGGGATCACGAGCTGCAGGCGGCCCTCTCCGCCCGGGAAGAGGGTCGATGCCACCTCCTCGAAGTTCCGTGCGACCGTCTCGAACGTCTCGTCGAACCGACGCTGCACCGTCTCCGCCAGCTCGTCGCGGAGCTTCGCAATCTCCGCGAGTGAAGCCTCGAGGTCCTGTCTCTGAGTTGCCAGCTCGTCGAGGCGCTCCTTCTCCGCCTCGTACTCCTCCTTGGCGAGTGGGTTGACCTTGCCGAGCTCCTCACGTCGCGCGTCGAGCCGCTCGGCGCGGGCCGCGAGCTCGGCCCGATCATCACCCTCGGCGGGCGTGTCCGCACCTGCGGCCTCGAGGCGACGCGCTGCCTCCTCTGCCTCGGCCTCCAGCCGCGCGAGATCGACCTGTACGGTGGTCGCCCTTTCATTCGCCTCGTCTGACTGCCGACGCGCCTCGACCTCGCCCGCACCGAGACGGCGTAGCTCCTCACCAAGGAGAGCGGCCCGTTCTGCGCCGGCGTCGACCCGCGCCTTGACGGGGGTCTCGAGCCGTGCCGCAAGTCGCACGGCCTGATCGAGGCCCGTGCCGAGTCGAGCGACGGCATCGCACAGCCGAAGGAGCATGTCGGGGTCGAGCGCCGACCTGCGTGGTCGACGCTCGAGCAGTGCAGCGTCGGCCGCGCGAGCTCGGTCAGCCGCTTCCCGCGCGAGCTCCGCCGCCCGATCGGCGAGGGAGAGAAG
>JAJAZN010000055.1 GCA_026785685.1 Thermoleophilia bacterium | reverse complement strand
CGGATTCGCTCTCGCTGCTGTTCAGCCGCGAGGGCGGCGAGATCGGATCGCAGGCGATCCTGCTCGGCGGGTTCGTCGTCGTCACGGGCGCGATCGGGCTCGCCGTCGCCGGAGCCGAGAGACTACGCGCGCTCTCGCAGGTGCTGTTCCGGCTCCAGGACACGACCGCCCAGATCCGGATCCGCGGCGCGTTTCTGCTCCTGATCGTGTTCGCCTTCGTGGCAGACCGACTCGGGCTCGAGACGATCCTCGGCGCGTTCATGGCAGGAGCACTCCTCACACTCCTCGACCGGGATCGCCAGATGACGCACCCGAATTTCCGGCTCAAGCTCGAGTCGGCCGGGCTCGGCATCTTCATCCCCGTCTTCTTCGTCGTCAGCGGTATCCGCTTCGACCTCGACGCGCTGACATCGAGTGCCGGTGCGCTCGCGCGGGTTCCGGTCTTCCTGCTCGCGCTCCTCGCCGTGCGCGGCCTACCGGCGCTTCTCTACCGCAGCGAGATCGGCAGCCGCCGCTCCACCGTCGCTGCGCTCCTACAGGCGACGTCGCTTCCGTTCATCGTCGTGGCGACGCAGATCGGCCTCGAGCTCGGGACGATCGATGCGCAAACCGCTGCGGCGCTCGTCTGTGCCGGCATTCTCTCAATCCTGCTCTTCCCCCTCGGAGCGCTGACGCTCCTACGCCGCGGCTCAGTCGCCGCCGTCGAGCCCTAGCCGAGCGACAAGGAAACGTGACTGTGCGATTCGCTCGGCGTTCCGCAGCACGCTCCCGCTGGCGGCCTCCGCCGCGCGCGACGCATCGTCACCCGCAGCCGCAGCGTGACAATCCTCGACGTCATCCGCGAGATCGGCCACATATGCCGCTGCCTCATCCGACTGAACGGCGTACTCCTCGACGCGCGTCTTGCAGTCTCCGCAGAAGTCGTGCATGGCCCCGCGATCCCACGCATCGATCCGTCGAACCAGGCGGCCGCGCGGAGCGACGACCTTACGACCAGTGCGCACAACCGGGCCTTCGAGTTCGACCTCCCAGAGCTCCGCATGGAGCCAGAATGGGAGATCGGACGCCTCGCACGCGTGAACCCCGGACGCGCAGGGGTGAACCTGCGCTTCGAGCCACAGGCCCGGCACGCCTTCGGTTGGGGTTGGCCACGTCACACGACTGAACGGGCCGATTGCGCCGGGTGCCAGGAACTTCCAGGCAATCACTCGCGCCTCCAATCCCGGAACGCGGCAAGCAGCTCGATCTTCGTCTCCTCCATCAAGTCGTCGATCGTGACGCGTCCTGCGAGCTCGATCGTCATTCGGATCTGGTCGAGGTAGTTCGCGCAGCCGCTACAGACGACCACGTGCTCCTCGAACCGCTCGCGTTCGGCGTCGCTCAGCCCACCCTCGAGGTACTCGGTCACGATTTCGACGAGCTCTTCACAGGTCAGTTGTTGGTCGCTCACGTCTGCACTCCGTCCAGATATCCCTCGAGAGACTTCCGCACCTTCGACCGCGCACGATGCAAGAGGACTCTCTGATTGGTCTCGCTCAGGTCGAGAGCGTTACGGACTTCCTCCGAGCTCCAGCCTTCGACGTCGCGGAGCGTGATCACCGTCCGCTGCACCTCGGGAAGCGCGGCGATCGCGGCCTCGACGACGCCAACCTTCTCGCGGCCTACGAGCTGCTCCTCCGGAAGCTCCGGCCAGCGGCTCGGCGCCGACGTCCAGTGACCGGCCCAGCGTCCGGCATCGAGGAAGCGATCAGGATCGACAGCGGCTTCGCCCTCGCCCTCACGGCCCCCGACGGAGGAGAACGGCACGCTGCGCCCCTCCCGCTCACCGCGTGTCTTCGCGATGTTCGCGAGGATCCGGAAGATCCAGGTCTTGAGAGCCGATCGTCCCTCGAAGCGGCCGATCCCGGAGATGACCCCGAGCCACGCTTCCTGTACCACCTCCTCGGCGACGGCCCGCGATGACACGTACGTCCGGGCGACGCGGAGCATCGACGGGCTGAACTCCGCCACGAGGCCGGAGAATGTCCGCTCGTCGCCGCGCTTGAGCGCCTCGACGATCGCTGCCTGCCCCGGAGGTGGTGCGTAACGTGCTTCTGGTGCGTCCATCGAGGCAGACGGTACGTCTCAGCGGCCTCGCCGTCCAGCGAGATGCACTACGGGATCGGCTTCCAGTGTCCCCCAGTGACCCTTCGGCGCTGCGCCTGAGCGTGATCGCGTTGTTCTCGGGCTTGTTGGTCTGCACGAACACTGACCGACCGATCGGATCCGTTTGCGGGTCGCCCGAAGATTCGTCTTGGGCGCAGACGGAGTCGTAACGTTCCCGGGCTGCAGATGACGGTGAGTCGATGGAGAGGATCGAGAGGAGCGACTCCGAGTGGCGGGTCAAGCTTACGCCGGAGCAGTACGAGGTCCTACGCGATGGCGCGACCGAGCCACCTTTCTCGACGGATCTCGACGATGTGGAGCAGCCGGGAACCTACGTATGCGCGGGCTGCGGGGCCGAGCTGTTCGACTCCGACGCACGGTACGAGTCCGAGT
>JAJAZN010000054.1 GCA_026785685.1 Thermoleophilia bacterium | reverse complement strand
GGGTAGTACCGCAGTGCCGCCTGGACGAGGTCGTGGACCTCGGCGAGGGCCTCGACGCCGGCGTATCCCGCGCCGACGAAGACGAAGCCGAGCTCTGAGGCCGGCCCGCCTGCGGCCGCCGCGTCGAGTCGCTGGAGAGCGTGATTGCGGAGGGCGATGGCGTCGGCGAGGTCCTTGAATCCCCTGCCGTGCTCGACGAGTCCTGGCACGGGAAACACGCGCGTCACTGCTCCGAGTGCTACGACGAGCCGCTCGTACGAGATCTCCGCAGGCCCGGCGATCGTCTCGGCTGCAACGACACGGTTCGCCGTGTCGAGCGAGGTGGCGCGCCCGATCACGACCTCGGCGTACGGGCACATCTGGCGCAATGGCACGACGACGTGCCGTGGCTCGAGCGTCCCCGAGGCAGCCTCCGGTAGAAGGGGCGTATAGAGCATCGAGTTCTGCGGGGAGACGATCGTCGCACCGTTCTTCCCGAGCAGGCGCGCGACGTAGGCGCCGGCGAAGCCACCGCCCAGGACGAGCGTTCCTCCGGCTGCAGTGCGCTTCAACACACCGTCATTGTGGCCACGCGAGCGAGGCCAGGCAGGATTTGACAAATCCTTATACCTGCCATTACTCTCAGCAATACAAACTATTTCAGTAGGAAATGCAGGAAAGGATCAAACCCATGCGCCGCACACTCATCACGATCGTTTTCATCTCGCTCGTCTCCGCGACCGCCGCCACTGCTTCGTGGGCCCGGAGCACCGACACCCAGCTCGGCCTCGTCGGCTACGCGGTTCCACGTGAGGCGCTCGGCGAGATCATCAAGACCTGGCAGAAGACGCCCGACGGCTCGGGTGTGGACGTCACGCAGTCCTACGGCGCCTCCGGTGATCAGGCCCGCGCCGTCGCGAACGGGCTCCCGGCCGACATCGTGCAGTTGTCCACCGGCCTCGACGTCGACTACCTCGTCGAGAAGGGCCTCGTCGACAAGAACTGGGACAAGCAGTCCTCCAAGGGCATTGTCACGACCTCGCTCGTCGTCTTTGCCGTGCGCCCCGGCAATCCGAAGAAGATCAAGACGTGGAACGATCTGGTCAAGCCGGGCGTCGAGGTGATTACCGCGAACCCGTTCACGTCAGGAGCCGCGAAGTGGAACATCCTCGCCGCCTACGGCGCGCAGCGGAAGCTCGGCAAGACCGACAAGCAGGGACGAGCGTACGCGCAAAGCCTGTTCAGGAACGTTGTCGTGCAGGCCAAGTCCGGCCGCGACGCGACGAACGCCTTCCTCTCCGGCAAGGGCGACGTGCTTCTCACCTACGAGAACGAGGCGCTCCTCTCCCGTAAGAACGGTCAGGACATCCAGTTCACGATCCCGAAGCAGTCGATGCTGATCGAGGCGCCGATCGCCGTGCTGAAGACGAGCAAGAACCGCGACAAGGCGAACCAGTTCATCCGGTTCACGAAATCGGACACCGCGCAGCGGATCTGGGCCGAGTGGGGCTTCCGACCGGTGAGCAAGAAGATCTATCGCGAATACAGAGCCAAGTTTCCCGCGCGGCCGACCGTCTTCCGGATCAGCGACCCGATCTTCGGCGGCTGGGCAGTGGCGAACCGGAAGTGGTTCGATCCAAAGGGGAGCATCATGGTCGACATCGAGAAGTCGATCGGAGGCCCAACTGGCTAGCGCAGTCGCCGCGGCGGCCACGGGCCGACCGGTCAGACCTCAGGGGGAGAGGGCGGCTACCGCCCTCTCCCTCGGCATTGTCACCCTCTATCTGACGCTGATCGTGATGTTGCCGATCGCGGCGCTCGTCTGGGCCTCGCGCAGCGACGGCACGCAGGCGTTCTGGGGTTCGGTCACGAGCCCGCAGGCGGTCGCCGCGCTCAAGCTGACGGTCGGTGCTGCGTTCATCGTCGCAGTTCTGAACGCCGTGCTCGGCACGATCACCGCCTGGGTTCTGGTGCGCGACGACTTTCGCGGCAAGTCCGTGATCAACTCGATCATCGACCTTCCCTTCGCGCTGCCGACGATCGTCGCCGGCCTCACGCTGCTTGCTCTCTACGGGCCGAAATCGCCAATCGGGATCGACATCGCCTTCACCCGTACCGCCATCCTCGCCGCCCTCATGTTCGTCACCCTGCCCTTCGTCGTACGAACGGTTCAGCCGGTGCTGACGGAGATCGACAAGGAGATGGAGGAGGCGGCGAAGTCCCTCGGCGCCTCGGAGCTGACGACGTTCCGGCGGGTGATCTTCCCAAACATCCTCCCCGGAATCCTCTCGGGCTTCGCGCTTGCGTTCGCCAAGGCCGTCGGCGAGATCGGCTCGCTCGTGATCATCTCCGGCAATCTGCCGTACAAGACGGAGGTGTCGTCCGTCTTCATCCTCGGGCAGATCGAGAGTGGCAATCCGGCCGGCGCGGCCGCCGTTGCGGTGGTGCTGCTCGTGATCTCGTTCGCGATCCTGCTCGGGGTCGGCGCGATCCGGCACTTCACGACGAGGCACGATCGTGCGTAGGTATGCGCTTCGGTTCGTTGCCCTTGGATATCTGGCCGCGATCCTGATCGCGCCGCTCGGTGTCGTCTTCTATCGCACCTTCCAGGACGGCTTCGCTTCGGCCTGGGAGGCGCTCTCGACAACCGAGACGATCCACGCCTTCAAGCTCACCCTGATCATCACGGCGATCGCGGTGCCACTGAATACGGTGTTCGGGATCATCTGCGCGATTGCGATCGTCCGGCGCCGCTTTCCCGGCAAGGGCCTGCTGAACGCGTTCATTGACCTTCCTCTCGCCCTGTCGCCGGTGGTCGTCGGCCTCTCTCTCTTTCTGCTCTATGGGCGCACCGGATGGTTTGGGGGCTTCTTCGAACGGCATGACATCCAGGTGCTCTTCGCCTTGCCGGCAATGGTGATCGCCACGATCTTCGTCTCGCTCCCCTTCGTCGCGCGGGAGGTTGTGCCCACCCTGCGGGAGGTCGGGGACGAGCAGGAGCAGGCCGCGCGCACGCTCGGCGCTAGTGGGTGGCAGACCTTCCGCCGGATTACGTTGCCCTCGATCCGCTGGGCTGTCATCTACGGCGTTATCCTTACGACGGCACGCTGCCTCGGGGAGTACGGCGCAGTTGCGGTCATCTCGGGCCGGATCCAGGGCCAGACCGAGACGGCGACCCTCCGCGTCGAGGAGCGCTACGACAGCTTCGACCTCGCAGGGGCCTACGCGATCGCGATCGTCCTCGCGCTCATCGCCATCGCTGTCCTCCTCCTTATGACTCTTGTCAAGCCCAGGGAAGGAACGACCTAGTGTCCATTCACGTTCGCAACGTCTCCAAGAGCTTTGGGGACTTCTCAGCGCTGGAGGGCGTCTCGGTTGACGTCGCCGGCGGCTCGCTGACCGCGTTGCTCGGCCCGAGCGGCTCCGGCAAGTCGACCCTGCTGCGGATCATCGCTGGCCTCGAAACCCCCGATCTGGGCGAGATCATCATCGCCGGCGAGGACGCGACCGGGGTGCGCGTGCAAGACCGGAACGTCGGCTTCGTCTTCCAGCACTATGCCGCCTTCAAGCACATGACTGTTCGCGACAACATCGCCTTCGGCCTGAAGGTGCGCAAGCGGCCGAAGGCCGAGATCCGGGAGAAGGTCGACGAGTTGCTCAAACTCGTCCAGCTCGAGGCCTTCGGGCATCGCTATCCGGCGCAGCTCTCGGGTGGTCAGCGACAGCGTATGGCGCTCGCGCGCGCACTCGCTCCGAACCCCGAGGTGCTCTTGCTCGACGAACCGTTCGGTGCCCTGGACGCCCGCGTACGGGCCGAGCTGCGCGACTGGCTGCGGCGGCTCCACGAGGAGGTGCACGTGACGACGATCTTCGTCACGCACGATCAGGCAGAGGCGATGGACGTCGCGAGCCAGATCGTGGTCATGAACCACGGCCGAGTCGAGCAGATCGGCGACCCGACCCAGCTCTACGACGAGCCGGCGAGCGAGTTCGTGATGCAATTCGTCGGCGAGGCGAATCGGCTCGGCGATCGCTGGGTGCGGCCGCACGAGCTCGATCTCAGTCCGGACCCGGCTCCAGGAGCTCTCGAGGCGCAGATCGAGCGGGTTACGCGATACGGCTTCGACGCGCGAATCGAGCTTGTCACGGCTGACGGTTCTGAACTGCTCGTCCAGGTGACGCGAGACAGGCTCGAGGAGCTCGAGCTCGTGGCGGGGCAGATCGTGGGGGTCGTCGCGCTCAACGAGCGGACGTTCGCCGGACGCTAGGCGGGCGTCGCAGACGACGCGCCCGATCGTGCGACGAGATCGGCCAGCGTGGTGTGTTCCAGCACTCCCCGCATCGCTGCGCGTAACTCGATCCAGACCTCGCGCAAGGGCGCGGCGGTGCCCTCGTAGACGATGTCGTCGGGACGTTCGCCGCGGACGCTCGCGATCGGTCCTTCGACGACCCGGATCACGTCCGCGACGGTGATTTCGTCCGGCGGCAGGGCGAGGCGGTAACCGCCATCGGCGCCTCGCTGGCTCACGACGAGACCGCCGTTCCTGAGGTCGGCGAGGATGTTCTCGAGAAACTTGTGCGGGATCGACTGTGCCGTGGCGAGGCGCTCGCCCTTGATCTGCTCGGGCGCGGTGGCGGCGAGCTCGATCATGGCCCGGAGTGCGTAGTCGACCTTGGCTGAGATGCGCACGGCGTCATTGTGGCGTTCCGGTGCCCGCGCCGCCGCAGAAGATCCGCGCGTGTGGAGTGGAAGTGGCGATACCCGTCGAGGCCTGGGATTGCCTCGATCAGCGAGAGGCCCTCTTCGACCTCTCCCGCGAGCGCAGCGGCGGCGCCGTGGTTGAGGCGGGTCACGGGTGACCCATCCAGTTGCAGCAGCGCCTCGTAGGCCGAAACGAGCGTCGCGCCGTCGGACTCCTGAGCGTGCCCGGCCGCGATGGCCGCCTGCAGTTGGTACACACCGGGCCGGCGCTGCGCCTCGGCTCTCGCGAGCATCCGGAGGCCCTCGTCGATCGCGCGTCGATCCCAAAGGCCCCGGTCCTGATCGGCCAGGAGGACGAGATCCCCGTCAGCCGACATGCGCGCGTCCCTCCGCGAGTCCTGTAGACGAGCATCGCGTACTTCATGCCGCCGCCTCCTCAGCGACGTGAATGGGCCGAACCTCGATCGCGCCGCCGTGCCAGGC
>JAJAZN010000053.1 GCA_026785685.1 Thermoleophilia bacterium | reverse complement strand
GCTCGTCGACACGGCGGTCGTCGGACACCTTGGTCGCTCCCAGCTCGCAGCGCTCGGCCACGCGGCGCCGGTGCTCTCGGTGCTCGCCATGTTCAACTTCCTCCAGTACGGGCCGCCGGCGCAGGTGGCTCGCGCGACGGGGGCCGGAAAGGATCTGATCGCGGCCCGCCTCGGCGCGCAGTGCCTCTGGCTCTCGCTTGCCTTTGGCGTTGTCGTCGCGATCGCGGTCGCCGTCCTGGCTTCCCCCGTGGTCGACGCTATTGGTGTCGAAGGGCAGACGGCGGAGTACGCCGTGACCTATCTCCGGATCGCGGCGATCGGCATCCCTTCCGCCTTCCTTGCGATCGGCGGCCAGGGCTTCCTCCGCGGTGTCTCCGACCTCCGGACGCCGCTCGTGATCATCATCGCCGGAAACGTCGTCAACCTCGTGCTCGAACTCGTGCTCGTCTACGGCTTCGACCTGGCGCTTCTCGCCTCGTTCTTCCTCGCGGGCGTCGTCGTGGCCCGACTCGGTGACGCTCCGCTCGCGGCGCACCAGGTCGCGTTTCAGCTCTGGATCCTCCTCGCGCTCATCCTCGACGCCATCGCGATCGCCGGACAGATCATCATGGGTCAGGAGCTCGGCGCCACGCGGTCGGACGCTGCGTTCGCCGCAAGCGTGAGGATGATCGGGCTCTCGATCGCCGTGGGGACAGGCTTTGCACTCGTCTTCCTCGGGCTCGGGGATGTGATTCCGCGGATCTTCACTTCCGATCCTGACGTGCTCGCGCAATGCGCCCTGCTCGGGCCACTCTTCGCGCTCATGCAACCTCTCAACGGCGCTGTGTTTGCGCTGGACGGGATCCTGATCGGCGCAAGCGACGGTGCGTATCTCGCGCTGTCAATGGTGGCCGCCTTCGTTGTCTTCGTCTGCGCGCTTGCGGCCGTCTCCTGGGCGGACTGGGGCGTACGCGGCGTGTGGGCGGCGTTGACGGTGCTCATCGCCACGCGGCTCTTGCTGATGAGTGCCCGCTTCCTGCGGCGGCAATGGCTCGTTACGGGGTTCGAGTGACGCGGGCCGGGCGCAGCCAGTTGGCCCGCACCGCAACTTCGGTGAATCCCGCGCGCAGGATGTTGCGGTAGGAGTTCGACGGCAGGTCGTCGCGCCGCTCACCCGTCTCGGTCACGAGGACGTCGCAGCCGATCGCACGCGCGTGTTGGATGCGTTCCGCGAGGAGCGCACTCTGTCCACCCTTCCCGCGGTGAGCGGGCAGCGTCGCTGCGAAGCCCAGATAGCCGACGGCCTCCGAGGCATACAGTCCGGCCGCCGCGGCGGGCTCGTCACCGTCCAGAGCGAGCCAGCAGTCCCAGCCGAGCTCGTGTGCTCCGGCGGCCCACGGAGCGGCAGCGTCTGGGAGACCGTACCCCGCTGCGACGATTCGGCCGAACGCCTCTGCCTCGGCAGGTCCAACGCGAGCGAGCGTGAGTGAGGTCGGGCGCTCGGGGATGTCCTCGAGGCCTCGACGAAACGACATCCAACCCCATCCCGGTTCGAGCCCGCGCACTCGCAGCCAGTCGACGAGCTCCGCCGGCCGGGCCCCCGGTGTGACGGCGACGTAGCAGTTGACGTCCTCGCCGATCGCCGCGAGGGCCGCATCCAGTAGCTCCTCCGTCGCGGGCTCGTCGACCCCGAGGCCGACGATCTGATTCAGCCCCGGAGAAAACGGTGCGGCGTCCGCGCGCAACCGTGACACCGTCGAGTTCGACGGCTCCGGGATAGAGGCAGCGATACGCCGCCAGCGCGACTCGTTCCGCACGCTCCAATTCAGCCCGGAGTCTACGCCGCTATGCCCGAGGCGTCGAGGTGGCTTCCTGCCGCTTGCTCCAGTAGCGCTCGAGCCCGAGGAAGCACTGGGAGTACGGAGCGGCGTGGTCGTACGCCTCGACGTCCTCCGGGTCGGACGCGAGGCAGTCCGCGCGACCGGCGGCGACGAATGTCGCCTCGTCCATTCCGTGGGCGACACGCCCGCTCCACGTGTGGAGCGTCTCGCGCATGCGAGCGAGGTGCTGCTCGACGTCCTCGAAGACGCCGAAGTGCGTGAGCGCGAGTCGCGCCGGCCCCCGGCGCTCCGTCTCCCGGAGCGTCTCCTCCCAGGCCTCCAGGTCGATGTCGGGTGGTGGCGTCGGGGCCAGAACGAATCTCGCGGGTGTGACCCGGACACCCACAGAGTCGCCCGCGTACAGCGTTCCGTCCTCGTGCAGCATCGAGACGTGATGGCTCGCGTGCCCGGGGCTCGAGAAGCACTCGAGCCCGACCACCCGGTCGCCGACGACCCGGATGTTCGCTTCGGGGACGGGAACGAGCTCACCCCACAGCGCGTCGAACGTGTCGCCGTAGAGACGGCGCGCACTCGCCTCGAGGCGAGTCGGGTCGACGAGGTGGGGCGCTCCGACGGCCGAGACGTGCACGAGCAGTGAGGGGTTCTCACGGACGAGGGCGCCTGCCGCGCCGGCGTGGTCGAAGTGGATGTGAGAGAGGAGGAGATGCCGGATCTCGCCGACCTCGTGTCCACGCTCGGCGAGACCCGCCCGCAATGCAGGGAGGGCGGTTGTCGGGCCGCAGTCGTACAGGGCGAGGCCGTCCTCGGTCTCGACGAGGTAGCAGCCGACGCTGCGTCGGTTGCCCTGGTGCAGGAGGTCGATCGGCGCCCGCGCGGCATCGGTCATGCCGGGCCGTCACCCGGGACGAGCGACAACCCGGGAGAGAGGCTGAAGCCTCTCACCGCTGAGTGCGGGAACGAATCGGCACTGGAGCGAGCGCCTGCGCGAGATCCTCGATGAGATCGTCGGCCGACTCGATGCCGGCGGAGAGGCGAACGAGGTTGCGGGGTGATGCGAACGGGCCGTTCGCGGTGGCTGCATGCGTCATCCGGAAGGGGTGCTCGATCAGGCTCTCGACCCCTCCGAGGCTCTCGGCGAGCGTCCACACGTTCGTACGGGCGACCATCGCGACGGCTTCTTCTTCCGATTCGAGCAGGAAGGAGACCATGCCGCCAAAGTCGCGCATCTGGCGTGACGCGATGTCGTGGCCCGGATGATTCGGCAGGCCGGGATAGAGCACGTCGATCACGGCCGGATGATCCTGGAGGAACGAAACGACGGCCCGCGCGTTGTCGCAGTGCTGCCGCATGCGCACGGCGAGCGTCTTCAACCCACGCAGCACGAGCCAGGCGTCGAACGGCCCGGGTACTGCTCCGAGCGACTTCTGCAGGAATCGGAGTCGCTCCGAGATCGTCGGATCGTTCGTACCGGCGAACCCGCCGACGACGTCGGAATGCCCGCCCAGGTACTTCGTTGTCGAGTGGACGACGATGTCGGCTCCGAGTTCGAGCGGCTGCTGCAGGTACGGCGTCGCGAAGGTGTTGTCGACGACGAGGAGGGCCCCGGCAGCATGCGCAGCATCGGCCGCCGCCCGGATGTCCACGATGTTGAGGAGCGGGTTCGTCGGCGACTCGATCCAGACGATGCGGGTGCGCTCGTCGAGATGAGCAGCAAGGTTCGTCGAGACCTCGTCGGGGGTGACGTAGTCGAAGAAGTAGCCCTTGGGCTCGTACACCTCGGAGAACATCCGATACATGCCACCGTAGACGTCGTTGACGCAGACAAGCCGCTCGCCCGGGTCGACGAGGTGCATGATCGTGGTAGCAGCACCGAGCCCGGACGAGAACGCGTGGCCGAAGGCGGCGTTCTCGAGCGAGGCGAGGCACTCCTCGAGCGCCGTGCGCGTGGGGTTCGCGACGCGGGCGTAGTCGTAGCCCTTGTGGACGCCCACCGCCTCCTGCGCGTACGTCGAGGTCTGGTAGATCGGGGTCGTGACTGCACCCGTCGCTGGGTCGGGCTCCTGTCCGACGTGAATTGCTCGCGTTTCGAAGTCCATCTGCCTAATCGTAGACGTCGGTCGACGCCACACGCAGCTGTCGTCACGCGACGCGTGCTGTTAGCGGCGCACCGTCTCGAGTCCGCACGTGCGCCGCAGTCGATCGAGCGCGCGGTCGAGCGCGTCGTCGAGCGCGGCCGAGGCGCGAATGCCAGGCTCGCGGTGAAAGGCCTTGAGGACGAGCGCGCCCAGCGCGCGCGCCCCCGTGAGGTGGGGGGGGGCCCCCCGAGGGGGGCCGCCCCCCCCGGG
>JAJAZN010000052.1 GCA_026785685.1 Thermoleophilia bacterium | reverse complement strand
GCAGGAACGGCAGCACGTAGTAGCCGTACTGTCGCTCGTGCTGCTTCTTGTAGACCTCGATCAGGTGATCGAAGCCGAGGACGCGCCGTGCGAAGGGGCGATCCCAGAGGAGGTTGTCGAACGGTGAGAGCAGCACTGCGGCGGTGGGCGAGGGGGGATCGAGATCGGCGCCCGCCGGGATGAGCACGGGCGCGCCTCCGTCCTCGACGGTGACGCGTTCGAGAAGTCCATCAGCGACGAGCGAGTCGCCGATCGGTCGCACGCGCGCGACTCCTCCCCGGAGCCGCCAGTGCTCGACCACTCCGGCTTCGGTCAACGTTCCGCGTGCGGTGACTGCTTTCAGCACCAGCGCCCGCAGACGCTCGTACTCGCCGGGAGCGGGCGCGTCCAGCACCGACCTTGGAATGACGCGCTCTGGTAGGTCGTACAGCCTCTGGAACCCCTGCCGCCCTGCGATCACGAGATCGCCATGGTTCCAGAGGCGATCGAGCATCGCCTTCGCCGGCTTCCAGTTCCACATTCCGCTTTCGCTCGTCCCTTCGAAGTGCCGCGAGCCGAGCGGTCCCCGGGCTGTGATCTCAGCGAGGATCTCGTCGGCGAGGTGCGGGTGCGTCTCGCTCACGTCTCCGTACCAGCGGCGGCCGCCACTCGCCATCTGGGTAACAAAGAGCGGCCAGTCCTCGATCGGGAGTAAGCATGCCTCGTGGGCCCAGTACTCGAACACGCGCCCCTGGCCGAGCAGGCGCGACAGCGAGGTCGCCGGATAGGCGCCGATCCTGGAGGCGAGCGCGATCCGGTGGCTTCGCTCGACGGCAGAGATCGAGTCGAGCTGCACGCACGAGAGACGTCGGACGCTCGCCTCCACCTCACGCGTCGAGCCGCTGCGGGTACGCGGCGCATACGCCTGGGCGTGAATCACGATCCGGCGGAGGGCGGCAAGAGCAAGCATGGGTCAATACTCGCGGAAAGGGGTACCGTGAAGTCGTGGACGATCGCGAGCTGCGCAAAAAACACGACCGCGAGCTGATCGAGCTGCTGAACGAGCTGCGGGTCGCGTTGCCGGGAGCCCAGGTGCTCTTCGCTTTTCTCCTTTTGGTGCCGTTCAGCGCGCGGTTCGACGTCGACCGCACCGAGAAAACCGCCTACGTGATCGCGCTACTCGGAACGCTCGTCGGTGCGATCCTCCTGATCGCACCGAGTGCCTATCACCGCCTGCGCTGGCGGGAGAAGAACAAGGAGCGAATGCTGCGCACCTCGAACCGGCTTGCTATCTGCGGCCTCGCTGCGATCGCCGTCGCGATGACCGCATCGGTGTTCCTCGTCACGGACGTTCTGCTTCCCCGCTGGGCCGCAGCGTTGCTCACGATCGCAGCCGGCATCGCCTTCGCACTCGCCTGGTTCGCGCTCCCGCTCTCGCGTCCATACGACCGCTGGGACGACGACGAGGACGTCGACGAATGATGACGCAACGCGAACGGCGCCCGGGTTGCGAGGCTGCTGTGATGAGCCGCCGCATGCGCACGGCAAAGGGGTGAGGCACGCGAGCCGCGTGCTCCGACCCGATCAGGCAAGTGCGGTTCTCGGCGACGGAGCTCGGGCGACAGTCTCGAACCACCAGCGCGAGCGCGAGGCAGATCCGTGAGTCTTGCCCGGCGGTCAGACCCAATCTCAGTGAGGAGCCGTACGAGGCGGCCGACCGCAGCTGGCCGATCAGGTCGTCTCTGACGCCATCGAGGCTGGAGGTCTCGAGGGAGCCGTCCACCATAAGCGCCGGGCCGAAGTACATGTGCCGTGCAGGTGCTCGTCCTCGCGTCAGGGTTAGGCGAGTTCCCCGCCGACGAGGCTGACGACGGCGAGCGCCGTGCGACCGTTTGCGTACCACCCGAGTGTCAGGAAGGTCGAGGCTTCCACGGGGTCGACCCCGCCCCGTCCCTGGAGGCTGGCCATCACCGCCAGCGAGTACTCACGTAGTGCGTGCCGTCATCCGAGACCATCTGATAGACGGCGAGATTGCCGAGCGGGTCGGTGTGCACCTCCACGAGGTCACCGTCGAGATCGAGGCGCACAGCGACGAAGATTCACGCATCCCTCCCGCAATGCTCGGAGGCAGGTTTGCGCCCGCTGTCGACCCGAGTCGTTCTCAGTCGGGCGTACGGCCCTCGAGGATCGCGGCGAGTCGGGGCGGATCGATGTTCCCGCCCGAGACGATGCATACGATCTTTCCCGCGCCCGCGCGCCCCGAGAGTGCCGCGGCGACCGAAAGTGCGCCCGCTCCTTCTGCGATGACGCTCGCCCGGTCGGAGAGGAGCCTGATCGCGCCGGCCGTTTCCTCGAGCGTCAAGGTGACGGCGCCCGACACGAGCGGCCGAGCCCGCGCCCACATCGCAGGCAGAAGAGCCTTGCTGCCGGCCCCGTCCACGAACGATGCGGTGTACTCGACGCCGACCGGCTCGCCTGCCGAGAGAGAGGCCGCAAAGGGGGCACCCGTCTCGGGCTCGCACGCAACCACCTTCGACCGAGGACTCAGGGCCGCAAGTGCACTCGCAATTCCCGTTGTCAGTCCACCGCCGCCCCATGGCACGAGCACCGTGTCGATCTCGTCCAGATCCTCCACGAGCTCGAGCCCGATCGTGCCGTTCCCGGCCATGACGGCGTCGTCCAGGACGGGGTGGACGAAGTAGCCGGCGACGCCCGGGTACGCCCCGTTCTCCATCGTCTCCCACCAGGTCTCGTACGGGATCTTGATCACCGTGCCACCGAGCCGCGCGATTGCATCGAGTTTCGTCTGCGGCGCGTGCTCTGGTGCTACAACGGTCGCCGGCACGCCCTCTTCTCGCGCGATCCAGGCGACGCCCTGAGCCATGTTCCCGGCGCTGGTCGTGAAGACGCCCCCGTCGATCGCTCCCGGCGGAGCACTGCGGATCGCGTTCGCCGCACCCCGGATCTTGAACGAGCCGATCGGCTGCAGGCATTCGAGCTTGAGCCAGATCTCGGCGGGCGACTCGGGTGCCTGCAGGCGGACGAGCGGCGTCCGGATCGCAACGTCGCTGATCCGCTCGCGTGCTGCTTCGATTGCGGCGAGCGGGATCAGAAGTCGACCTCGGTGCCGAGCCCACGCTCGCGGGCGCGGGCGACGCACAATTGCGCGGCCGCCAGGTCCTCGCTTGCGATGCCGAGCGACTTGAACAACGTCAGCTCGTCGCTGTCGCGTCGGCCCGGATGGGTGCCGACCAGGATGTCGCCGAGCTCGGCGCCGATGTGGTCAGGCCCGATGCCCTGCTCGGCGACCGCAAGGAGGTAGTCACCGGACTCGTTGAGTGTCGATTCGCGACGGTCGACGAACAGGGTCGCGGCGGCGACCGTCTCGCTGCTGAGCTCCCTAGACGTCTTCATGGACGCACCGGCGGCGTTGATGTGAGTCCCGGGAGCAAGCCACCCGAGCTCGACGATCGGCTCCCTCGAGGCCGTCGCGGTGCAGACGATGTCAGCGCCGTCGAGAGCCTCCTCGATCGTTGCGGCGACGACGGAGTGGGTCTCGAGCGCGAGCGCTTCGGCGTGCGCGGGGTTGCGACTCCAGATCCGGATGATCGGATCGTCGAGAACCGTCTGCATTACATCGACGTGGGAGCGTCCCTGGATTCCCGAGCCGAGAATCGCGACGGTGCGAGCGTCGGGTCGCGCGAGCAGCTTCGTCGCGACGCCTGAAACAGCGGCCGTGCGGATCTCGGTGATCGGCGAGGCGTTGAGCACTGCGATGAGAATGCCCGTCACTCCGTCGTGGAGGAGTACGGCGCCTTGATGTGGGTCGAGACCTCGCGCCGAGTTCTCCGGGTTGACGACGATCTCCTTGAGGGCGATGTAGGGCGTCTCCCCACCGCGATGGGCGGGCATCAGCCCGAACGCGGCGGGACCCGGGGGCAGCATGATCGAGCGGAGCGGATTCGTCAGCTCTCCCCGCGCAAGCCGTGCGAGAACGTCTTCCATCGCGGCCACACAGGACTCCATATCGAGCAGCTCGCGCACGTCGTGCTCGGAGAGGACGAGAACGCTCAAGAGAACACCTCCGTCAGATTGTCACGCTCGGTCGGGGACAGATCGATGTCGAGGGCCTCGAAAGCGGGCGCGAGGTGATCGGGACGGCCCGGGCCGACGACAACGGCCGTCAGCTCGGGAAGGGAGAGCGCCCACGCAAGTGCAAGGCCGGCCATCGACACGCTCCTGCCGTCGGCTTGCCGCTCGAGCTCCTCGAGGGCATCGAAGACGCGGTCGGAGGTGTAGCCCACGTACGGCTCGGGCCGGAGCGTCATCCTCGAGCCGGCGGGTGGCGGCTCGTTGCGCCGATACTTTCCCGTGAGCCAGCCTCCCGCGAGAGGGCTGAACGGTGTGTAGCCGATCCCGTGCTCCCGCACGAGAGGGAAGACGGTCTCCGTGTCCCGCTGCTCGAGGAGCGAGAAGCCGTTCTGCACCCACTCGTAGCGCGGCAGGCCTTCGAGCATCGAGATCTCGAGCGCCTCCGCGAGTTGGTCGGCGTTGAAGTTCGACGCGCCGACGGCGCCGACCTTTCCGGCGCGGATCCCGTCGTCGAAAGCCTGAAGCGTCTCCTCCTGCGGCGTCTCCGGGTCGAAGTCGTGGGCGAGGTAGAGGGCCACGCGGTCGACGCCGAGACGTTCAAGGCTCGTGTCGAGCTGGCGGTGAATCCGAGCGCGGCCGAGGCCGTGATCCTCCCCGTCAGCCATCGGGTTGAAGGTCTTCGTCGCGATCACGATGCGGTCTCGGACGTCGGCGCCTTTCGTCTGGAGCCACTCGCCGATGAGGCTCTCGCTGCGCCCGCCGCCATAGGCGTCCGCCGTGTCGAACGCCGTGATGCCGCGGTCCCACGCGGTATCCATGAGCCGAAACGCGTCGTCCTTCGAGGTTCCCTGGCCGAAGAAGGCGGGGGAGGAGCCGATCCCGCCGAAGTTCCCACACCCGAGGATGACCCGGGTGATCGAGACGCCGCTCCGACCGAGGGCCTGTTCCTCCATGCGAGCGATCCTACGGGATCGGGAGAGCGGCCCGGGGTCACGGCTGGATTGGATAGGTTCGGGCTTCACCTACTTCGAGAGAGGACTGGCCGATGACCTACGTCGCCCTGGATGACCGCTACGACAACACTCAATACCGGCGTTGCGGCGCGAGCGGCCTCGTGCTTCCTGCCGTCTCTCTCGGGCTCTGGCACAACTTCGGCGGCGATCGCCCGATCGAGACCGGCCGCGCGATCGTCCGACGCGCATTTGACCTCGGCGTCACGCACTTCGATCTGGCGAACAACTACGGCCCACCGTACGGCTCGGCCGAGGAGAACTTCGGGCGCCTCCTGCGGGATGACCTCGCGCCGTATCGTGACGAACTGGTCATCTCGACAAAGGCGGGCTACGACATGTGGCCCGGGCCGTATGGCGACGGTGGCTCGCGCAAATACCTGCTCGCGAGCCTCGACCAGAGCCTCCTGCGCATGGGGCTCGACTACGTCGACATCTTCTATTCGCACCGGCTCGATGCGACGACGCCGCTCGAGGAGACGATGGGCGCGCTCGACACAGCCGTCCGTCAGGGCAAGGCGCTCTACGTTGGGATCTCGTCGTACTCGGCCACAAAGACGCGCGAAGCTGCGGCTCTTCTCGCCGATCTCGGTACGCCTCTCCTGATTCACCAGCCGTCGTACTCGCTGCTCAATCGCTGGATCGAGCCCGACCTGGTCGACGCGATTGGGGAGCTCGGGATCGGGTGCATCACGTTTTCGCCCCTGGCGCAGGGGCTCCTCACCGATCGCTACCTGAACGGGATTCCGGAGGGCTCGCGCGCGAGCCGCAACGACTCACTCGCACCGAGCACGATCACCGACGAGGCTCTCGAGAAGGTGCGTGCCCTGGGGGCGATTGCCGCGGGACGTGGGCAGTCGCTAGCGCAGATGGCGCTCGCGTGGACGCTGCGTGACGCGCGGGTCACTTCGACGCTCATCGGTGCGAGCAGCGTGGCGCAGCTCGAGCAGAATCTGGGAGCGCTCGAGAATCTCACGTTCACTGCAGAGGAGCTCCAGGAGATCGACCGCGTCGCCCCCGAGGCAGCGGTCAACATCTGGTCGACGTCGAGCTCGTCGTAGCGCTCCGGCTGTCGTCGAGGCGTAGCTCCTTCCTGCACACGAGGCGCGTTAGCGCACGTCCGTCGCTCGGATCAGGCGCAGGGCGAAGCGCCCGGGTGGCGAACGATCAGGGATGAGCGACGATCGACTCGACCAGACGCAACGCGATGCGAGGCGCGAGGCGGTTCCGTTCGTCCTAGCCGCGGCCGTCGCCGACATCGCTCTTGCAGCGACGAGTGCCTGGAGCGACTGGCGCCTCCTCTCCGAGCACGATTGGTGGGTCTGGATCGTGCTCGCCGCCCCTGCGGTGCTTCTCGCGCTCGTCTTTGCCCTCGGCTTCGGTCGGCTGGGCGTCGGCAGCGAGCACCGACGCAAGCTTGCTCTGTCACTCCTCGGTCTCCTCGTCGCGGCGAATCTCACCGGCATCAGCCTCGTGCTCGGCTCGCTGCTCGCGGGCCATGACGATCTGACTGGCGGCCAGCTTCTCGCGAGCGCCGGCGTCGTGCTCGTCGTCAACGTGATCACGTTCTCGCTCGTCTTCTGGGAGGCCGACTGCGGAGGGCCGGTCTCGAGGGCGCTCGCATCCGGCAGAAGTACGCCCGACTTCCAGTTCCCGCAGGACGAGAACCCGCACCTTGCGGGGCCAGGGTGGGCACCCAGGTTGAAGGACTACCTCTACCTCGCGCTGACCAACTCGATTGCGTTCAGCCCTACGGACGTGATGCCGCTCACACACCGAGCGAAGCTGTTCATGGGGGTCGAGTCCCTGATCGCCGCGGTCACGTTGCTCATCGTCGCTGCACGTGCCGTGAACATCGTCTCGTAGAGCCGCTGCGACTCCCACGGAATCCCAAGCCCGGGCACAGGGTGCTTCCAGGGGGCGGCGCTTCCATGTGCATACCTCGACGTCTCCTGAAAGGAGAAAGCATCATGAGACGCACAAAGGTACGCATGTTGTTCGCATCGATTGCGGCGCTCGCCCTGATGGTGGGCGTTGGCTCGGCAATCGCGGCAAACGGGAGCGACGGCAAGGATCTGAAGCAGGCTGCTGCTCAGATCTCGGGCAGGGAAAGCTTCGAGACTGCGGTCGCGAAGAACCTGGGCACGACGAAGGCGAAGCTGAACGCCGCGTTCAGCTCGGCCGCAAAGGCGCAGGCGACCGCTCGAGTCGACCAGGCGCTCAAGGACGGCAAGATCACCGAGGTGCAGGCCACGGAGATGAAGGCGAAGATCGCCGAGGCCACGTTCCCGGGCTTCGGCGCTGGCGGGCCGGGCCACGGCCCCGGCGGTCACGGTGGCCCCGGCGGCCCGGGTGGCGGCGGGATGGGCTTCGGCCCGCCTCCGGGCTACAGACCTCCTGCCGACCGCTCATCGTCGGGTGCGGCACCG
>JAJAZN010000051.1 GCA_026785685.1 Thermoleophilia bacterium | reverse complement strand
CCGGCGGGGCCGGGGGGGGGGCTTCTTCTGGTGCGCAACGCCCAAAACCGGACTATTTAAAATCGGCGCGGCAACCCCGCTATACGCTCTCCCCCCGGGGTATCCCCGCGCCTAGTGGAAATACTGCCCACCGTCGATCACGATCGTCTGCCCCGTGACGAAGCTCGATCCGGCGCTCGCGAAATAGACGACGGCGCCGACGACGTCCTCCGGGACCTGGTCGCGCTGGAGCGTCCGCGCCGAGACGGAGACATCGCGGAGCTTCTCGACCACCTCGGGATGCGCCTCGACACCGGCCGACATCGTGAAGCCCGGTGCAACGCAGTTGACGAGCACGTCGTCCTTGCCGACCTCCTTGGCAAGAGCGCGCGTGAACGCGACGATTGCGCCCTTGCTCGTGACGTAGTGAAGGAGAAACGGCACGCCGCGAAACGGCGTTCCCGACGAGATGTTGACGATGCGCCCACCACCGTTTGCCTGCATCACCGGCACAACGGCACGGCACATCAGGAACATCGACGCGACGTTGACATCCATCACCTGTCGCCACTCGGCGAGCGGGATCTCCGTGAACGGCCGCATCGCAAGAGATGCGTACAGACCCGCGTTGTTGACGAGGATGTCGATCGAGCCGCACTGCGCGACTGCATCGTTGACGAGCTCCTCGACTGCGTCTTCGTCGGCGACGTCGGCTGTGAGCCCGACGCCGTTCGGGAAGGCATCGGCCGCAGCCTCTGCTCCCCGGAGGTCAGCGATCACGACACGCGCCCCCTCGGCCGCGAGGCCGTGTGCGATGGCATGCCCGATCCCCTGCGAACCGCCTGTGACAAGTGCGATCTTACCGTCGAGCTGAGCCATATCGGGCCTCCCTTCTACTGGAGTGCCGAGAACGAGGTGGGCGTGAGGATCCGGTTCTGCTGTGTATGGATCAGCGGCTGGATCTTCCCCATGAACGCCTTCCAGTCATCACGCGCCATCAGAGCGGCACGCCGCTCCTCGCGCTGCGCGAAGCTGTCATAGCGCCACATGCTCGTGTACGTCGAAAGCGCCCCGATATCGGTCGTGAACGCCCCGACGAACCCGCCGAGCACCTCCTGCTGGATCGCGATTCCCTCGTCACCGTAGAGCCGGACAAGCTCGGGCAGCTGCCCGGTTTGCACGTGGTAGTCGCGCTGCTCGATGATGATCATCTAGATCGCCTCCCCTATTCCGCCCATCGCGAGGTACTTGAGCTCGACCCAGTCGTCCACGCCGTAGCTCGAGCCCTCGCGTCCGATGCCCGATTCCTTCATGCCTCCGAAGGGTGCCACCTCCGAGGAGATGAACCCGGTGTTGATCCCAACGATCCCATACTCGAGACCCTCTGCGACACGCCAGGTGCGCTCGAGGTCGCGCGTGTAGAAGTAGGCGGACAGTCCATAGGGCGTGTCGTTCGCGATCGCCACGGCTTCTGTGTCGGTCGCGAACCGGTTGATTCCTGCGACAGGCCCGAAGGTCTCCTCGCAACTCATCGCCATGTCCATCGTCACGCCGGTGAGAACAGACGGCTCGAAGAACTGGCCCTCGAGGCGCTTGCCGCCGAGCCGGAGATCCGCTCCGCGCGCGAGTGCATCTGCCACATGGCGTTCGACCTTTGCGACAGCAGGCCCGTCGATGAGAGGCCCGACCTGCGCGCCCTCGGTGAACCCATCGGCGACCTTGAGCGCGGAGACAGCCTCGCTGAACGCGCCGACGAACTCCTCGTAGATCCCGTCCTGGATCAGGAATCTGTTTGCCGAGATGCAGGTCTGCCCCGAGTTCCGGAACTTGCACATCATCGCTCCGGCGACGGCACCCTCGAGATCGGCGTCGTCGAAGACGATGAACGGTGCGTTCCCCCCGAGCTCGAGCGAGACCTTCTTCACCTGGCCGGCGCACTGCGCCATCAGGAGCTTGCCCACCTCGGTCGAGCCGGTGAAGCCAAGTTTGCGGACGATCGGGTTTGACGTCATCTCGGTGCCAATCGACGGGGCGTCGGCGGCATCGCCCGTGACGATGGAGAAGACACCCGCCGGGACCCCCGCTTCCTCGGCGAGCGCAGCGATCGCGAGCGCCGTAAGAGGTGTCTGCTCGGCGGGCTTGAGCACCATGGTGCACCCGACGGCGAGAGCGGGCGCGGATTTCCGAGTCGGCATCGCGGCAGGGAAATTCCACGGCGTGATACCCGCGGTGACCCCGATCGCCTCGCGGAGGACGACGATCCTACGGTCCGGGAGCGATTGTGGGATCACCCGACCGTCGAGGCGCTTTGCCTCCTCGGCGAACCACTCGTAGAACGATGCGGCGTAGCCGATCTCGGCCTTGGCCTCGAAGAGCGGCTTGCCCTGCTCGCGCACGAGCAGTGCGGCGAGGTCGTCGCTGCGTTCCATCATCAGATCGGCGAGGCGGCGAAGAATCCGCGCCCGGTCCTTAGCGGTCTTGTGCTTCCAGGCAGGAAGGGCGCGCTGAGCCGCCTCGATTGCACGTCGTGTCTCGGTGGCTCCCATGCGCGGGACCTCCGCGATCGTGATGCCCGTCGCAGGATCGACGACGGGGAAGGTGGAGCCGGAATCGGCATCGATCCAGGTGCCGTCGACGTACGCCTGGTCTCGGAGAAGGTCTGATGCAAGAGTTGTCATGCGCCGGACGATAGCTACGAGGGTGTTGCATTTTCTCCGGAACCGGAGACGATGCGATACTGATGGCATGGGCCCACAATTTGTCCGGTTCAACGAAGTCGAGGCGTTCTCGCTGGTTGCCGGCGTCGAGGCTCGTCCCCTGTTCGGAGAGGCTGCAATGGTCAACCTGATCGAGTTCAGTCCCGGGGCGACCGTTCCGACGCACAGTCATCCACACGAGCAGCTCGGGATCGTCCTCCGAGGGATGCAGGCACTCGTCGTCGACGGTGTGGCGCGAGAGCTCGGCCCCATGGAGGGCTACGTGTTGCCCGGGGAGGTCGAACATTCGGCGTACTGCGGCCCCGATGGCGCCACGGTCATCGACATCTTCTGTCCGGTGAGAGAGGACTACCGGGAGCGATGGGAAGGTTCCGACTCCGCAAGCGAGTAGTCGAGGCGCCCGAGCCCGACCCGTTCTTCCCGGTTCCCGCGCGGTTCAACTTCACGCGCGATGTGGTCGAGGCGGCCGCGGTCGGCGACGCACACCGCCACGCGATGACGTTTGTCGACAACGAGGGCATTATCGACCGGCGCACATTCAAGGAGATCGCGAACGACGCGAGCCGTTGGACGTCGTTGTTTCGCTCCCGGGGGCTCGAGCCAGGCGATCGCGTCGTCCTCCTCGTCGGCAGAACGCCGCTGTGGCACTCCCTGGTTCTCGGGGCTCTCAAGGGGGGTTTCGTCACGGTGCCGTGCTCCGAGACGCTTGGCATTCGCGATCTGATGGAACGATCCGCGCATTGCGGCGCGCGGGCCATCGTCACCGATCGAGCGCACGCGCGGTTGCTGGCAGGCAACGCAGAAGCCGAGGGAGCACCCGACGTGCTCCTCGTCGTCGAGGACGTGAAGGAGGAACTTCGCGGTCAGCCGGTCGACGTGCGGACGCATGCCACGGCCCTGAACGACCCTGCGCTGATCCTCTACACGTCGGGAACGACCGGGCCGCCGAGGGGGGCGATTCATACCCACGCGTCCACGTGGACGATGCGCCTCCAGGCCAAGCACTGGCTCGACGCCCGCACTGACGACCTCATCTGGTGCACGGCCGGCACGGGCTCTGCGCTGTTTGTCTGGAACTCGCTGATCGGCCCCTGGTCGCTCGGCGCCGAGATCGCGCTGCACGAGCGGGAGTTCACGGTGGAGGAGCGCTTCGACCTGATCGACCGTCTCGGCGTGACCGTCCTCTGCCAGCCCCCGTCCGAATATCGGTTGATGGCGGAGCATGCCGAACTCGAGCAGTTCTACCTCGGGAGCATCCGACACGCGGTTTCGACCGGAGCACCGCTCGATCCCGAAGCGGTCGACGCGTTTCGCCTCACTTTCGGTATCACCATCCACGACGGCTACGGGCAAGCCGAGACCGGAATCCTCGTGGCGAGTCGGCAGGGCTCCGAGGTCGGCGTTGGATCGCTCGGCGAGCCGATCCCTGGCTATGACATCGCAGTCATCGACGAGAGTGGCAACGAGCGCGAGGCGGGCGTGGAGGGCGAGATCGCTCTGCGTGGTCAGCCGCCGTCTCTCTTCACCGGGTACTGGAATGACCCGGACGCGACGGGGGCCGCGTTTCTCGGTGAGTGGTACCTGCCGGGAGACCGGGCGACCCGGGATCGCGACGGCTGCCTCTGGTTTACCGGTCGAGGCGACAGGCAGACTGCGGTGCGACGCGCAGCGCAGGAACGCGCAGCTGAAGCCGCAGCGTTACAGGCAGACGCAGCCGAGCAGGCGCGTCGCGAGGAAGCGGAACGCACGCGGCTGGCCGACGAGGAGCGTTGGAGGCACGAAGAACGAGAAGCGGGTGCGGCGGCAGCAGCAGCGGCAGCAGCAGCAGCTGCAACAGCAGAGCAGGCACGCCGAGAGGACGAGGAACGCGCCCGTGAGGCAGTCGAAGAACGCCGCCGGCAAGAAGAGCAGGAGGCACGTGCAGCGGCCGAGCAGGCGCGCCGTGACGAGGAGGAACGCGTAGCAGCGGCCGACGAGCAACGCAGGGAGGAGGAGCGCGCGCGCGCGGCCGACGACCTGAACCGCCGGCACCGAGAAGAGGCCGCGGCGACGGTAGCAGCCGTGATCACGGAGCTCGAACGAGACGCGGGGGCGACGGCAGCCGCCGAGACCGCGGTCGAGCCACATGTCCCGGCGAGGCACTCGCGCCGCGAGAAGGCAGCGGCGCGCCGTGTCGCAAAGGGGGAGGCGAAGGAGGCCGAGCAGCAACGCAAACTCGACGGGAAACGCGGCCGCGAGGAAGAGAAAGCCGCAGCAGAGAAGGCCCGCCGCGACGAAGCCGAAGCAAAACGCGCCGCCGAGGCGGCAGCTGCCGAGCAACGGAAGCGCGAGAAGGAGCAGGCGCGACAGCCGGGCGCTTCAGCGCCTCGTCCGACTGTCCCGGATCCCGCCGACTCGACGGGTGAGGACGATGCACGGATCAGCGCCGAGATGATCGCCCGGCTCCGCGCCTACGGGCACGGAGACAGCAGCGAGACCGCCCTGAAGGATCAGGAGTGAGGCGATGAGCCAGACGATTGAGACACCGATCGAGGTGCGTCATCCGGACGCGAGCGAGGACTTCGACCACGACCGTCCCTGGGTCGTGCTCGTGTGGAACGACCCGATCAACCTCATGAGCTACGTCACGCTCGTGCTCAGGAAGCTCTTCGGCTACTCGGAGGCAGAGGCGACGAGGATGATGTTGCAGGTGCACAACGACGGCAAGGCGGCTGTCTCCTCGAGCACCAAGGAGACGGCAGAGTTCGACGTCGCCCGCCTGCACGCACACGGCCTGTGGGCCACCCTCCGGCAGGACTAGTTGCCAACTCGGCGGATCCAGCGGGATCGCAAGGGTGGCTACCACCTGAAGCTGCCGCAAGAGGAGCGGGAGCTGCTCCGAACGCTTCCCGAGCAGATGCGCGAGGTGCTGCAATCCGATGACCCTGCCCTGCGACGCCTCTTCCCTCCCGCCTACACCGACGACACCGAGGCCGACGACGAGTTCCAGCGACTCATGCGAGAGGAGCTGCTCGAGGGCAAGCTCGCTGCGCTCCGGATCGTTGAGGAGACAGCAGACGACGACCACCTCACAGTGGAGCAGCTCGAAGGTTGGCTTGGTGCCCTCGAAAGCCTCCGGCTCTACCTCGGCACGCAGCTCGACATCACCGAGGAGGTCTACGAGCGAGACGTCGACCCCAACGATCCTGTGGCGCCGGCGCTCGCGCTCTACGGCTACCTGAGCTGGCTCCAGGAGGAGGCGGTCGCCGCCCTCTCGGCGAGCCTGTAGGGGCTACGGTTCGACGAGCACGCGACCTGCAGGGAGCTCGAGGCTCGCCTGCACCGCATTGTCGATCGCGTCGAGAGAGAACACCTCGCCAAGCAATGGAGCCAACTCGAGCCGTCCTGCCGCAACGTGCTCGAGCAGGATCGGCAACGCAACGGCCGGATCCTCGGAGCCGTACATCGTTCCCGTGAGGAACTTCTCGCGGCGCAGGAACTCGCCAGGATCGAGATCGAGCCGAAGCCCGGTCGGTGGGAGGCCCACCATCACGGTCGTGCCTCCACTGCGGGTGAAGCGGAGCGCGGTCGCGCTCGTTTCGGGAAACCCGACCGCGTCGAAGCCATAGTCGGCCCCCTCGGGCGCGATTGCGGCCATCGCCTCCTTGAGATCGTCCGGATGAACGGCGTGGGTCGCCCCGAACCGCAGCGTCTGGTCGCGGCGCGCCTCCACCGGATCGACGACGACGATCGCCTCCGCTCCTACAATCCGCGCACCCTGAACGACGAACTGCCCCACGCCGCCGCCGCCGATCACGAGGACAACGCCGCCCGGCTGCGCGCGGGCTGCAAAGAGAACCGCGCCGACGCCGGTCAGAGCCGCGCACCCGAGCAGGGCGGCATCGCGAAGCGGCACTGCCCCGTGCGTTGGGAGCGCGACCTGCGACGAGACGACCACGCGCTCGGCCCACGCACCGGTCGCTGTGCCGAGATAGACCTTGTCGCCGTCTAGCTACATCCCGGTCGTCCCGTCGACGAGCGTGCCGTTGCCGATCGCCCGGTG
>JAJAZN010000050.1 GCA_026785685.1 Thermoleophilia bacterium | reverse complement strand
GGCGTGGGCCAATGCTGCATCGCGCCCTCGAGCAGTTCCTCTCCGACGTTTACTGGGGCGAGCTCGACACGCTCGTCGTCGACATGCCGCCGGGTACCGGTGACGTGGCGATCTCTCTCGGGCAGTTGCTTCCGCGCGCCGAGGTGCTGATCGTGACGACCCCCCAGCCCGCGGCGCAGCAGGTTGCCGTGCGCGCGGCTGGGATGGACGAGAAGGTCGGCATGCGCATCATCGGCGTCGCCGAGAACATGTCCTACCTCGTCGGCACGGGCCAGGAGATCTTCGGCTCGGGCGGCGGCCAGCGGCTCGCTGACGAGATCGGCGTGCCGCTGCTCGGCAGCGTCCCGCTCGACCCTGCCCTGCGCGAAGCTGCTGATGCAGGAACACCCGTGCTCGAGGCCGCGCCCGACTCCGAGGCAACGGCCGCGATCGTCGACCTCGCGGCGCGCATCCAGAAGACCCGCCGCGGCACGATCCGCAAGGCGCTGACCGTCCTCTAAAGAATCCAGAGAACGTTCTGGCGTCGAGCGCGAGCGAGGAATCCTTCTCCAGCTGTTGGCAATGCTGCGGGACAGTTAGGAAGGGTTTTGTGAGCATGCAGTCCCTCGGGGGGATACGCTCACTCGAATGAGCGACGCCCCGACTACCCCGATCGAGGCACGCGCGAGACTCGAGCTATTGGGGCTCGGTCTGGCCGCCCAAGATGTTCTCTTCGCGCACTTCGACGATGCAGAGCGGCGGGGCAAGCGAGGGCACGGCTACGCCCGCATCGCCTGGCTCGAGGAGCGGTCGTTCGACCTCGATGCGAGTCCCGGGAAGACCGATTCACGTCCAGGGCTCGATCGCTGGGACGGGCATGGAGCACTCGGCTACCTCACCCTGCAGGCGATCTGTGACGATCTGATCGCTTCGCCTCCGGCGACGGCGAAGCTGGCGGTTGCAACGCGATGCTTCCCCACCGGGGCCCTCGGCTACTGGGTCCGGCTGGTCTCCGAGCAGGCGGGCCTGATCGCACTCCTCACGGCCACGTCGCCGCGTCGACTCCCACACCCCGACGGATCGGAGGCCCTCACCGGGACGAATCCGCTCGCGATCGCCATCCCCTCGAGCGGGGGGCCTCCGATCGTTGTCGATGTCTCGATGGGAGCGGTGACCCATGGCGATGTGCTCGCGGGACTCGCCTCACCAGAAGAGCTCGTGCCGTTCGGTGGCAAGAACGCGCACAAGGCGTTCGCCCTCGCAGTCGGTCTCGAGCTCCTCGTCGAAGCGCTCGCAGGCCCGGAACACGGGGCCGTCATGCTCGTTGCCCGGCCCGAGTTCGACCCGGTGCCCGGCTTTCGCGAGCGCGCAGAGGGTCTTCGGCTACCCGGGGACTCCTGACGCGCCTAGAGCGGCGCGGCAGGGAAGCGGTCGTCGCCGCGAATCGCCTCGAGGTCTGGATCGCCCTGAGCATTCCTCACAAACCGAGGCTCTCCTTCTACAGCCTCGCGGAGATGCGTCAGCGACGACTCCAACCGGCCGCCCCGACTTTCTGCGCAGGCGAGGTTGTAGAGCACGTTGGCGTTGCCGGGATCCTCGGCGAGCTGGGCCGAGAGGACGTCGATCGCACGATCCCACTCTCCTGTCGTCCAGAATCGCAGCGCTTCTGCTGAACGCTCCCAGGGCGAGACGGTGAAGGCACTCCCGGGGCGACCACCTATGACGAGGATGGTCGTCGTGGCTTCGTCCGCGACGGCGCTTCGCCTGGCTCCGGGTTCATGGACGTACACGAGCGATCCGGCCGGCGCGGCGATGCGCTCGCCGTCGATCGTGAACGTGGCCCGTCCCCCGAGCACGAGATACAGCTCCTCGTGGCCCCCCGCGCCCTCTCCCAGCTCATCGTGCTCACCGATGATCTCCTGGCCCGCCTCGGTGGCGCGCCAGGCGTTGATCCCGAACGACTCGATGCCGAGCATCGTGCGAATCATGTGCCAGCGCGGCCTGCCCTCGTCCGCGTACCCATCGACCTCGTCGAGTCGGAGAACGCGAAATCGCTGCGACACGAGCCCTGGAGGGTCGACCGACATCTATCCGTAGGTGTGGTTGGCGAGATCGACCGTCAGCAGCTCCTGATCGGTAACGAGGACGCATGACACCTCGGGCCGAGAGAGCGCAGCAGCGACCTCGGCAACCGAGCTTGCCCGGACGACGACCGGAGTTCCAGCCGCATGAGCAGCCTGCAGAGCTGCGGCATCGGTGACGTCGTGGATTTCGATCGCAGCGGACACGTCCATCGTTCCGTCCAGCACTATGGCGGGGACTTTCCGACCGGTCGAGCCGAACCAGCGCTCGCGCACGGTCACAGGTCGACCCGTTCTCCCGGGGCGGGGGCGATCAGCTCGACCTCTGACGACAGCAGGTCACGCATGGCCTCCGGGGTTCCGGTCAGCAACGAGAAGGTGCCGTAGTGACTCGGAATGATGCGCTTTGCTCCGACGAGCTCAGCGGCGACCGCTGCCTCGCGTGGTCTCATCGCGAAGTGGTCACCGAGCGGCAACACCGCGATATCGGGAGCGTAGATGCGCCGGATCAGGGCCATATCACCGAAGCGGAACGCTGCGTGTCCGAGCCAGGTGATCGATCGAGGCACGCCCTGCAGGTTATGCGAAGAGCGAGAGGACGGCCTTGCCGGCCAGGTCGATCAGCGGTTGCACGAAGAAGAACGAGCCGATCGTGACCGCGATTGCTGCACCGATCGCGATGTCGAGTCCGAAATCTGCCGGCGGTGAGCCTCCGGCCACGACGAGATCGGCGCGGGCCGACGACGGGCGCATGTACATCGCGCGCACGACCGCGAGGTAGTAGTAGACGCTCACTGCCGTCGCGATCACGCCGATGACGATCAGCCACCACCACCCCGCCTCGTACGCAGCGGAGAAGACATAGAACTTGCCGATCATGCCCCCGGTGAGCGGGAAGCCGGCGAAGCCGAGCATGAACACCCACATGGCCGCGCCGTAGAAGGGCCGCTCCCAGCCCCATCCCTCGAGTGTGGTGAGCGTCACTTCGCGTCCCAGTTCGCGCTCACGTGCCGCGACGACCGCGAACGCGCCAGCGGACGCGGCGCCGTAGGGAATGAGGTAGTAGAGGAGAGCCTTTCCGCCAAGGTCGTTGTTCGCGGCGATCGCGATCAGCATGAAGCCGGCCTGTGAGACAGACGAGTACGCGAGCAGCCGCTTCACGCTCGTCTGCGCGAGCGCGGCCAGATTTCCGACGACGAGAGACGCAACGGCGAGCACGGCGATCGCGACGGTCCAGATCTCAGCCTGTTCGGGGAACGCCGTGACGAGGATACGCAGGGTCACGACGAGCGCTGCAACCTTGGTCGCGGCGGACATGAAGGCAGTGACCGGCGTCGGGGCGCCCTCGTAGACATCGGGCGTCCACATGTGGAACGGTGCTGCCGAAGCCTTGAAGGCGAGCCCCGCGATGATCATCGCCATACCCGCGACGAACAACGGATCGTCGGCACCCGTGGCGTCCCGGATCGCGTTGAAGCCGAGCTCGCCCGTGGCGCCGTAGGTGAGCGCGCAGCCGAAGAGAAGGAACGCCGAGCCGAAGCTGCCGACGATCAGGTACTTGAGTCCAGCCTCGAGCGACTCCTTGCGATGCGTGTCGAGCGCGACGAGGATGTAGAGCGCGATCGAAAACCACTCGAGCCCCAGGAACATCGTCAGCAGGTTGCCGGCCGAGACGAAGAAGACCATCCCACCACCGGCGGCGGCGAGGAGCGCGTAGTACTCCCCGATATGGTCGCGCCGGCGGTCGCCGAACGAGATGAGCACCGCGAGGACGCCGAAACCGGCAATCAGGATCTGCGCGAGTGCGGCAAGGCGGTCACGCGTCATCGACTCGGCGATCAGGAGACCCTGCTCGGGCGAGCGGTCGAAGACGATCGCTGCGAGGACACCGGCAACGACGAAGCCCGCCCCGGCGATCGTGGCCGCGAACGCCCGTCTGCCGGGTGCCGGAACGAGCACGGCCCCGAGAAGACACGCGGCAGCGGCTGCGAGCAGCGAAAGCGCCGGCGAGAGCGCGAGCCAGTCGACGGTGGGAGTCTCGATCGATGCGCCGAGGATCATTCGCTTGCCTCCGCAACCGGTGGGGCATTCGGGAAGGAGTGCTCCGTGATCGCCGAAGGCCAGACCGAGAGCGCGAGGAGGATGACCACGAGCGGCACGACGAGTGCGAGCTCGCCGAGGCGGAGATCGAGCGCCTCGTCACGGACGGCATCGCCCTTGGCTCGGTGCAGGATGCCGGAGATCAGTCTGAGCGTGTACATCGCGGCGAGGACGATCGCTGCCGCTCCGATCGCGGCGTACCCCCAGCCCGCGTTGAAGACGCCGGCGAGAATAGCGAACTCGCCGGCGAAGTTCGAGGAGCCGGGGACCGCGAGGGTGAGCATCCCGACCACCATCACGATCGTCGCGAGGATGGGGCGCCCCTTGGCCATGCCGCCGAGGTCTGCAAAGCGGTCGGTACCGGTGCGTTCGATCAGCATCGCTGCCAGGAGGAACATCGCCGCCGAGACGAGACCATGGCTGACGGAGTGCAGGATTGCGCCGCTGACACCGAGGTCGTTCGTGGCGAAGATGCCGAGCACGATCAGGCTCATCTGAGCCATCGAGGAGTACGCGATCACGCCGCGGACATCGGGCTGTCGGAACGCGAGGAGCGATCCGTAGACGAGGCCGGCCGCCGCAAGCACGAGCACAACGGTGCGC
>JAJAZN010000049.1 GCA_026785685.1 Thermoleophilia bacterium | reverse complement strand
GGGCTTCGACGCGTACGCTCACCACCCGTACTACGGTTCGCCTTCAGAGACGCCCGCCACGAAGCCGCCGCCCGGCAAGCGCGGCCAGTCTCCGACGGCAGTCACGCTCGGGAATTTCGATGTCCTGACAAAAGAGGTTGCTCGGCTCTACGGCAACATGCGGATCTGGGTGACGGAATATGGATACCAGACCAATCCGCCAGACAAGCAGTACGGCGTCTCGCTGGCGCTCCAGGCGCTCTACCTCAAGCAGGCCTGGGCGAAGCTTGCCGTGAACCCCCGCGTCGACATGATGATCTGGTTCCTCCTGCGCGACGAGTCGCGCGTCAGTGCCGGTTGGCAGTCCGGGCTCTATACGGTCAACGGAGCCCGTAAGCCTGCCCGCGAGATCTTCGAGCGACTCGGTCCGTAGGGCGCGACCTTCAGCGCCCGTACGCCGTCGGGAAGAGGTCGAACCAGGGCGACATCGTGAACACGGCTATCCCTAGAGCGACGGTTGCACGGTGCCGTGCCGGCAGGATCGCGAGGCACGCGATGAATGCGCAGGTAACGCCGAGCGCAATCCGCGAGGATGCGACGATCGACTCGTACGACGGTGTCGGGAGGAAGACGACGAGGAGACCCACATTGAGGATGAGCGCGATCAGCGAGGGGCCGAGCCGTCGAGTCAACGAGGCAACGAGGACGATCGAGAGAATGGCTGGAATCACGACGCTCCAGACCTGTTCGAGCACGATGCGATTGAACGGCCACTGCGAGAGAAGGCCTCCGAACGGCACGAGCGGGAAGCGCGCTGCTTCCGGCGTCGTTCCGTCCGAGCCGAGCCGGGCCAGGAGCACCAGGCGGAGGACGAGGTAGGGGGCGAGCGAGAGTGTTGCCAGAACGGCCGCCGACCGGATCCTGCGTCCACCACGCTTGGCGCCAACGTCGCCGAGCCCCGACAGGGCTGCCACGACGAGCGCCAGCGGGAAGAGCAGCGTCGTCTCGCGAGTGAGAGCGGCGCGCCCGAAGAGGCCCCCGGCTCGCAGCGGCCGCGGCTCCTCGCCCCACCACCCCGCCGCGAGCCCCGCGGCGACGAGCGCGTACGCCAGCGGCTCGGAGAGATCGCGGGACACCGCCTCGAAGAGCCCGGGTGCGAACCCGAACAGACAGGCGTACACCGGCGAGGCTCCACGTCTGCGCAGGAGAAGTGCGAGCGCAAGCGTCCCCCCGGCCACCGCGACCAGGTTGACGAGGAGGAGCGCCCAGGGGACGAGGGTCGGTTGTCCGACGGAGACTGCACGTGTGAGCGCGGGGTAGAGCGCACGGGCGTAGCGGTAGCTCGGCGCGTCGAGATAGGCCGGTGCTCCACGCGGATCGAGCGCCACGTAGTAGAAGAACTGCCCGTCGTAGCCTGCCTTCCCGACGGCCGCGACGTGGTGGCGGTCGATGGCATCGCTCGAGCCGGATCCCTGCTCGAGGAACATCTCGCCCACGTTGATGAACCGGTCGACCGAGTCACGCTGGACGGCACCGACCGCCCAGATCATCCAAACGACGGAGACGGCAAGCGTCACCGCGAGCGGCGTCGCCAGGCGTTCGATGCGGTTCGGCGGCGTGGTCGCCAAGGGAGCAGTGGTCGCCCGCTAGCGACCGAACGATGATCGGCGTTCGGCGTCGTCAGGGTCGACGAGATGCTCGTCTCGCTCGACATAGCCGCCGCTCCCTCCGACGACGAGCAGCACGAGATCGTCCTTGCCGGCGTTCGAGATCTTGCGAGGCGTTGTCGCCGTGACGTGGCAGAGCCCGCCGGGGCCGAGCAGGCGCTCCGCTCCCTCCACCTTGAAGCGTGCTGTTCCCGAGTGGACGAAATACAGCTCGTCCTGGAGGTCGTGGTAGTGGAGGAAGCCTTCGTGGCCGGGTGGGAAGACGAGCGCATTGGCACCGAACGCCTCTATTCCGAGCGCCTTGCGGATCTTGCGAAACCCGTAGCCTTCGCCAAGGTCGTCGATCGAGCTGAAGGTGCTTCCCACCGCGCTCAAGCCTCGCTGAGGATGCTGTCAACGGTACGGCGGAGACCCTCGGCAAACGGCACCTTCGGGTCGTAGCCGATCATCCTCCTGGCCTCCGAGATATCTGCAAGCGAGGCACGAACGTCGGCCGGTTGTGCCGCGACGAACGTTCGCTCGGCGGGCATCCCTATCATCTCGCCGATCAGTTCGGTAGCTCGGTTGATCGTCTCCGAGACGCCCGTGGCGATGTTGAACGACATCCCGTTCACTCCCGGGGCCTCCGCCGCGAGCAGGTTCGCCTTGACGACGTTGTCGACGAAGGTGAAGTCTCGGGACTGCTCACCGTCTCCGTGAATCGTCACCGGTCTGCCGTCGGCGATGAGGCGGATGAACCGCGGTACGACGGCGGCGTACTGCGAGTTCGGATCCTGTAGGGGGCCGAAGACGTTGAAGTACCGGAGCGAAACGGTTTCCATGTCGTAGACCCTGCTGAAGCTCGTGCAGAACCGCTCTGCGGCCAGCTTGGCAACCGCGTAGGGCGAGATCGGGTCTGGCGACTGATCCTCGGTTCGCGGCAGGACGCCGGTGTTGCCGTAGACCGATGACGAGGATGCATTGACGACCCGGGGGACGTTTTCGTCCCGCGCGGCGAGAAGGACGTTCAGCGTGCCTTCGATGTTCACGGCGGTCGTCGTCAGCGG
>JAJAZN010000048.1 GCA_026785685.1 Thermoleophilia bacterium | reverse complement strand
GGTGTCGCCGTCCCCGCGAGCCGCTGACCCGAAGATCGAGACGTGGTTGGGCTGGAGGCTCCAGCCCCCGATCTCGGTGGAGAGCCGACGCTTCAACTCGGTCTGCATGCTCGCAAGCGCCTCGCGCGCCGGAACGGCCAGATGCTCCCGGTTGAGGGTGTACAGAATGGCTCGCCCTGCCTCCTCCGCCTGGATGATGCCGGGCGCCGTCAAGCGCACGAGCGCCTTCCTGATCCCGGCCGGCGATCCACGACTCGCTAGTCGCGCCACGTCACGACCGGTGAGAGGACGGGTCGTGCGCCGCAACACGAGCAGGGCCTCGACGTCGAGAGGCGACGAAATCACGGAATATGGCCTGGAAACGTTCATGGCTGATTACTATAGCACGCATATGGCTACTTTAGTGCTCATAACCTTTTGGGGTGCCTCGCTGGAGTCGCTCCTTCGCGCGCGGCCTCTCGAACGACGAGATCGCGAAAGAGCTCTGGATCACCCAGCAGACGGTGAAGTTCCAACTCACGAACATCTACCGCAAGCTCGGCGTCAAGAACCGGACCGAGGCAACACGCTTCGCCTACCAGCAGGGATTGGTCGAAAGCCCGCTCTACGACGCGGAATAGCTGCCGAGCGCTGAAGCTCGCCGCCCGTGCGGCGTTTTCCGAACCTCTCACCTGGACATCCTCAGCACCAAGAAAGGTGCTACACTTTGGTGTAGCACTTATAGGCCTCAGGAAGGAGTCCTGGCATGCCGACGCCCTACAAGCGCATTCCCGTCACTGCAGACCCGCCGCTTGCCGACGCGCTCGTTCTCGTCGCTCCCCTCTATCCAGATCTCGCACCAGCGCGACTGGTTCACGATCTAGCAATTAAGGGTGCCCGGGCAGCAATCGAGGAGCGCAGGCAGACAGGCGACGCAGTCGAGGCACTGATCGCGTTCTCGACCGAGCGACAGGACCTGATCGACTGGGACGCATTCGAGCGCGTCGACGACGCGTGGCGCGACGAGTGAGCGGATCGCTCCCGTACGACGGCCGCGTGTACCTCGCCGACGCGTCTGCCTGGGCAAGGGCGTCGCGCCCGGAGGTTCGGAACGAGTGGGCGGCGGCGATGCGCGGTCTTCAGGTCGTCACCTGCCCGATCGTCAAGCTCGAGATGCTCTTCTCGGCTCGGAGCGGTGAGGATTTCGATCGCCTGGATACGCTCCTCGGTGCGCTCCGGGACGTTCCAATCACGCGCTCTGTGACGAACGCTGCGATTGCCGGCTACCGCGCGCTCGCACACGGCCAGCCGCTCGCACACCGACCAATCAAGTTCGGCGACCTGCTGATCGCAGCCGCAGCACAGGACGCCGCGATCGGCGTCCTTCACTACGACCAGCACTTCGACCGGCTCGCCGACGTGCTCGAGTTCGAGAGCCGCTGGATCGCACCGGCCGGCTCTCTGTAGGGGCGAGGCGCCGCCGAGCCCCGGCGAGGCAAATCCTCGCCCGTCGGCGACCCGAACGCGCACGTGCGCGGCAACGCATGAGCGTCGCCTCCACGCCAATCGGTCCACCCCAGCCCGCGAACGCAGCCCGCGACCGCCCCGAACCCGTAGGGGCGGGACCTGTCCCGCCCGCCGCCCAACCCCGTATCGTTCCGCCATGTCTGATCATCTCGCGCTGACGATCGTGTTCGAGCCCGGCGAGAACGGCTGGGTGATCGCGTCGATTCCGGAGGTGGCGGGCGTGTTCAGCCAAGGCCGCACGCGTGCGAAAGCACGCGTGAACGTGATCGACGCGCTGCGACTGATGCTTTCGCCCGAGCCGGCCGGTGATGACGACCGACGTGACCGCGAGCAGCTTCACCTGACGATCGCGGCGTGAAGCGCCACGATCTGGAGCGCCACCTGCGGGCTCACGACTGCTGGCAGGTCGACGAGGGCGCGAACCACACGCGCTGGGCCGGCCCCGACGGCTCCCGCTCCGTCGTGCCCCGCCATCGTGAGATCGACTTCGGCCTCGTGCGCATGGGGACAAGGCGCCGACGTGCGCCCGGCGAGGTCAGCCTCGCCCGTCGCGTCGAGAGCGCTGCCGCCGCTAGCGACGCAGAACGTCCTCGGCGAAGGAGACGAGTGCGCTCGCCCTTCTGTTCGCGACCGTGAGTTGACGGCGCGGATGTGAATAAGCCCGTAGTGCGCGGTGTCCTTGAGATCGATCAGCGCGAGAAAGGTCGTTTCACTGTGTGCCGTTGAGTTCGAGGTTGACGTCTCCACCAGCGAGCGTGATCGAGTCCTCACGAAGATCCTCGACGACCGAAGGGCTCTCCTGCCCTAGCCGGCGCAGCTCATCTGTATCGACCTCCGAGACCGCAAGATGGTTTCCCGTCCATGAGAACGTGTTGCTCGCGAGGCGGGCGAGCTGTTCGCGCCAGACCGGATCCTCTTCATCGACACCAGTCGACCGAACGACGAAAAGATCGATGTCGCTCGAGGTGTCGCCGTCCCCGCGAGCCGCTGACCCGAAGATCGAGACGTGGTTGGGCTGGAGGCTCCAGCCCCCGATCTCGGTGGAGAGCCGACGCTTCAACTCGGTCTGCATGCTCGCAAGCGCCTCGAGCGCCGGAACGGCCAAATGCTCCCGGTTGAGGGTGTACAGAATGGCTCGCCCTGCCTCCTCCGCCTGGATGATGCCGTGCGCCGTCAAGCGCACGAGCGCCTTCCTGATCCCGGCCGTCGATCCACGACTCGCTAGTCGCGCCACGTCACGGCCGGTGAGAGGACGGGTCGTGCGCCGCAACACGAGCAGGGCCTCAACGTCGAGAGGCGACGAAATCACGGAATATGGCCTGGAAACGTTCATGGCTGATTACTATAGCACGCAT
>JAJAZN010000047.1 GCA_026785685.1 Thermoleophilia bacterium | reverse complement strand
TCCCGTTCTTCTCGATCTCCGGCTCCGACTTCGTCGAGATGTTCGTCGGCGTCGGCGCCAGCCGCGTCCGCGACCTCTTCGAGCAGGCCAAGCAGAACTCCCCGTGCATCATCTTCATGGACGAGATCGACGCCGTCGGCCGCCATCGCGGCGCCGGCATGGGAGGCGGGCACGACGAGCGCGAGCAGACGCTCAACCAGCTTCTCGTCGAGATGGACGGCTTCGAGCAGAAGGACAACGTGATCCTGATCGCGGCCACGAACCGCCCCGACATTCTCGATCCCGCACTCCTGCGTCCGGGCCGCTTCGACCGCCAGATCGTCGTCGACCGCCCCGACCGCAAGGGCCGCCGCGACATTCTCGAGGTTCACTCCAAGGGCAAGCCGCTCAGCAAGGAGCTCGACCTCGACGTCCTCGCAGCCCAGACGCCTGGTTTCACCGGTGCCGATCTCGCGAACGTGATCAACGAGTCTGCGCTCCTCGCTGCCCGGCGCGGCGAGAAGACGATCGGCCAGAACGAGCTCGAGGAAGGGATCATGCGCGTGATCGCCGGCCCCGAGAAGAAGTCACGGCTGTTCTCGGAGAAGGAGCGGCGGATCACCGCCTACCACGAGATGGGTCACGCGCTCGTGGGCTACTACCTCGAGGGCACGGACGACGTGCACAAGATCTCGATCGTCAGCCGCGGCCAGGCGCTTGGCTACACGATCTCGCTGCCGAGTGAGGATCGGTATCTGACGACGAAGGGCACGCTGATGTCCGTGATGGCGATGACGCTCGGTGGCCGCGCTGCCGAGGAGCTCGTCTTCCACGAGGTCACGACCGGTGCAGCGAACGACCTCGAGAAGGTCACGCACACGGCGAAGCAGATGATCATGCGGTTCGGGATGAGCGAGAAGCTCGGCCCTCGCGTGCTCGGCCGTGATCATGACATGCCGTTTCTCGGCCGCGACATGGGTTCTGCCCCGGACTACTCCGAGGAGATCGCCCGCGAGATCGACGACGAGATCCGCCGCGTGATCGAGGAGGCGCACGACACTGCGACGCGCGTCCTGCGTGAGCACATGGAGGAGCTCCACCAGCTCTCGCTCGTCTTGATCGAGCGCGAGACGGTCGACAAGGATCAGTTCGAGCGCCTGCTCGCAGGTGAGCCCGAGTCGACAATCTTCCCCGAGGAGGTCGCTCCCGTCGTTCCGCCCGTGCAGGACGACGCGCCCGAGAAGAAGCCGGTTCTGCGGCCGTCGCCCCGCGCTGTCCCGGGAGCGGCAATGCAGCCGCCACCCGAGGGCGCAGCCGGCTAGCACCCAGTCAGGGGCGATCGCGGCGCGCTCGCGCCGGTGCCTCGCGCGCGGCCAGAACGAGCAGTCCGACCACTCCGACGGCGGCCGCAACCCCGACCGCCTCGATCGCGATCCCGCCCGTGCGGAGCAGATCGACGAGCGCGAGCATCGCGCTGCCGACGCCGAGCGCAATGAGCGTCATCATGGCAACGAACGCGACACGTCGCGTTGCAGCTCCGGCCTCCTCGGTGACGGCCGGGCGCAGCTCGACCGACAGGTAGCCGAGCTCCCCGATCGCGAGCAGCGCCGCACCGATGATCGCGGAGCGGCCGTCGAGCACGGGCTCGTCGATCACGAGGATGATCGTGTAGGCGGCACCGAGAAGCGCAAGAGCGCCGACGATCGGCTCTGCTCGACCCACTGCGAGCGTCGCGGCAAGAGAGATGGACGCCACCGCACCGAGCGCGACGACAGGCGGGGTGGCGTCGGTCGAGGCGACGGCGGAGAGCCACACGGTCACGCCGACGGACAGCCCCACCGCCGCTGCCCCGAACGCTAGCGCCTTACCAGTCGCGCGCGACGTCGAGATGCGCTCACCCCCTCGAGCCCAACGTCGAGTGGTATGTCGTCACGCCAGTGCGCCACAGCGACGCCCGAGCGCTCGAATCGAGCGCGGAGAGCAACGCGGCGAAGCCGCCAGAGCCGGTAGGCAAGAGCGTCTCCACCGTCGCCGGGCGTTACGAGCTCCTCGGGCGACACCTCGATGACGACAAGATCGTAGCCGCGGGCGCGGAGATCGAGCAAGGCCGCAATCGACCGCTCGTCGAGGAGTGGCGTCACTGCGATGACGAGCGCCTTCGGCGGCAGCGTCCGAGCAGGGATGGTGTTGACACCCTTCCAGGCATAGCTGAACTCGACCCCGGTCTCGAGAAGTGCATCGATCATGCGGTAGCGCTGGATCAGCCCCGCTCCCGGCTCGAGCCAGCGGAGGACGCCGCCGAACGTGACGAGCCCGACACGATCGCGTCGCTCGAGGTGTTGGCCCGCGAACGTGGCCGCAGCGCGCACCGCGCGCTCCAATGTGCCGTCGTCTTCGTCACCGCTTCGTGCCTCCGCGAAGCTGTCGAGGAACAGCACGACGTCCGCGTTGCGGTCGGGATGTCGCTCGTTCACGATCAGGGCGCCTCGGCGGGCGCTCGCCCGCCAGTTGACCGATCGGAGCCGGTCACCGGGCACGTAGGCGCGCGTGTCGGCGAACTCGAGGCCGTCGGCTCGCACGCGCGCCACGAGATCGCCGGTCGCGAGCTGGGTGTCGAGCGGCGTGAGGAGATTGCGCAGCAGCTCCGGGCGGGGATAGATCTGCAGGCGGTGGGGGCGATCGATCCGCCCTTCCCAGGTCAGCATCCCGATCCGGCTGCGCGCGCGGATACGGATCTCGCCGAGCTGAACCGACCCGAAGCGCACGCAGCGGAGCTTCACGAGCATCGTTCGCCCCTCGCCGGCAGGCAGAGTGACGCCGAACGGGTTGCCGCCGTCGACGACGGTTAGGCCACGTGGGATGATCAGGTGCACCTCGAGCAGGTCGATTCGGGTGCCGGCGCCGAGTTCGATCTCGGCGACGATCTCGTCACCCTCGAGCGCTCTATCGCGGTCGATCGTCAGCCACGCCCGGAGATCGGGGGGCCCCTCGAAGATGAGCCCGACGGCGACCATCAACGCGAACGGCGCCGCTACGACGACGAGCTCGGGCCGGCGGAGAGCGAGGGCAGCGATCAGTCCGAGGGCAGCCAGGCCGACGTACGAGGTGAGTCGAGGCGACGCGCGCGGGGTCACGGGCTGGAGACGACGTCCTCGGCGGGAGGCGTCGGGACGATCGCGAGCGTCTCGAGCACCACATCTTCCCCGGAACGTCGTTGTACCCAGAGCTCGGGTTTCAGGAGCACCCGGTGCGCGAGAGCCGGGACGGCAATCGCCTTGACGTCGTCTGGGGTGACGAAATCGCGTCCCGCGAGCGCAGCTCGGCAGCGCGACAGCTTGAGAAGCGCGAGGCTCCCGCGCGGACTCGCTCCCACTGCAAGACTCGTGCTCTCCCGCGTCGCGGCCACGATATCGACCATATAGCGCCCGACCGACGGCTCGACGTGCACGAGCTCGACCGCGGCCTGCATCTCGAGGAGCGTCTCTCGGTCGATCACCTGTGCGAGCGTGATGTCGTCGCCCCGGCGTTCGATGCGCCGTGCGAGCATCTCCCACTCGGCATCGCCGGAGGGGTAGCCGAACCCCGTCCGCAGCAGGAACCGGTCGAGCTGTGCCTCGGGCAGGGGATAGGTTCCCTCGTACTCGATGGGATTCTGGGTCGCAAGAACGAGGAACGGGCGCTCGAGCGGCCGGGTTACACCGTCCGTCGTCACCTGTCGCTCCTGCATCGCCTCGAGCAATGCAGCCTGCGTTTTCGGCGGGGCTCGATTGATCTCGTCCGCGAGCAGGAGGTTCGTGAAGATCGGGCCGGAGCGGAACTCGAAGTCGCCGTCGCGCTGATTCCAGATCGAGGAGCCCGTGACGTCGGCCGGCAGAAGGTCCGGCGTGAATTGCACGCGACTGAACCCGAGCCCACTTGCCTCCGCGAATGACCGAGCCGTCAGCGTTTTTGCGAGCCCGGGCACATCCTCGAGCAGAACGTGCCCGTCGGCAAGCATGCCGAGCAGCACCATTTCGAGCTGCTCTCGCTTCCCGACGACCGCTCGTTCGACCTCTTCGACGAGCCGACCGCCGAGTCGGGCGACGTCCCGGAGCTCCATCACACCCGCTCCAGAGAAGCGACCACACGCTCGAGGGCGTTCGCCGAGATCCCGTCGGCCAGGCGGTCTTTCGGATCTGGACGGCCGGGTCGGATGAGCTCCCACGCGTCCTCGCCGACGAGAGCGCGACACGCGTCGGGATCGCTCTTCAGGTCGATTCCCCGTCGTGCCGCAAGCAATTCTCCTGCAAGCTCCACGAGAATCGGACGGAGCCGGTAGTGCACATCGAAAGCCGACGCTTCTGCCATGGAGACGCTGCGCTCGATCCGCGTGAGCGGTGCGGGGCGCTCCACTCGAACGACAGGCCGCGTCAGACTTGCGAGAAACGGCGATGTCGAGCTCGGGTACGCCTTGTGGATAACCCGAAGGAGCGCGACGAGGGACAGGCCGAGGACGACGAGGAGCCAGATGTGGGTCTCGAGCTCGACGCGATCAGGCGCGAGCGCAAAAGCCACCACGAGGCCCACGGTCGGCAGCAGGAGCAGTTGGAGGACGCGCCACGCGAAACGCACTAGTGGGCCGCTCGTTCGCGCAGCTCGGTCACGGCGGCGATCCGGCGCTCCTCCGCGAGGATCTCCGCGGCACGAAGCTCGGCGTGGCCTGCCTCGAGAGCCTGGATTGCTTCCAGCTTCATCTCGGGTGCGACATCGTGTGACGAGAACTTCGCCCACGCGAACAGCGCCGTCAAGCGTGAGGTGGCGCGGTGACTGACCTCGAGGTCGGACAGGATCCTTTGAAGGTACTCGTCGGGAGCCTCAGCCGCGCCGCGAGGCAGTCCGTATGCCGCAAGCGCCTGCTCCATACGCGCGTAGGCGGCGATGACCGCGCGCCTCGGGTTCGACTCTGCGCGAAGATCGTCGAGCGTCCCCTCGATCACGTCGGCCAGGGCAGGGAGGAGCACTTCTTCCCTCGGCTCGAGACGTTGCCGCCGGGCCCGCCGGCTGAGATACCACGCTCCGGTTGCGATTGCGAGGAGCACGATCACGACGAGGACAGGCCCGGTGGCAAACTGTGGCTCGTAGGTTCCGGGCGTTGCCGGATCGCTTCTTCCGAGGCCGGCCGACCCCTGGCCGAACGTTCCCGGGATGCGCTCTCGGAGGCTCTGGCCCAGCGAAAGCCGATCGAAGATCAGCAAGACTGTGCCGCCCACGAGGAGAAGGACAAGGATCGGTTTCCATGAACGCGATCCGCGTCGGTCGGCTACCGACTCCGCGACGATGTCCCTGCGCATCATCAGGATGGTTCCCCAGAGCAACACTCCGAAGACCATCCACAGCAGGAAGAGGCTGACCAGCGTGTCGAGGAAGCGGTCAGACGGTCGACGGGCGCCGCCCGAGCCGCCCTGCACCGAGCCGCTTGACGCGACCGCGACTGCCAAGAGGAGCAGGACGACGACAGCGAGGGAGATCAGTGCTCGACCGCGAGATCTGCCCACGCCGCTACCCTCCATCGTTCGGTGAGACGTCAACCGCTCGCAGAGGTTTGGCCGCGTCCGGCGGTCGTGGGCGTTCTCAACGTGACGCCTGACAGCTTCACCGATGGAGGGAACAACCACGATCCCCGCGATGCCGTCGAGACAGCGCTACGATTGTTCGCCGAGGGCGCGGCACTCGTGGACATTGGCGGCGAGTCGACCCGACCGGGCGCTCGGCCGGTTTCACTCGACGAGGAGCTCCGTCGGGTCATGCCCGTGCTCGAGGAACTGCCGGGAATGGCGCTGTCCGTGGACACCTCTAAAGCAGAGGTCGCTCGTCGGGCACTCGAGCTCGGCGTCGCACTCGTCAACGATGTCAGCGCCCTCCGCTTGGATCCGGACATGGCGGGCGTGATCGCCGACTCAGGCGCATACGTCTGTTTGCTGCACATGCAGGGAGATCCTCGCACGATGCAGCTCGAGCCGCGGTATGGCGACGTTGTAGCGGATGTGGCGGCATTCCTCGAGGAGCGGCTCGCGGCCGCCGTTGCCGCAGGGATCAGTGAAGACCGAGTCTGCATCGATCCCGGAATCGGGTTCGGAAAGACCGTTCCGCAGAACCTCGCGTTGCTCAACGGACTTGACCGATTCTGTGCCATCGGTCCCCCGGTTCTGGTTGGCGTCTCCCGCAAGAGCACCCTTGCGCGCGTTCTCGGCGATCCCGGTGGCCGCGTCGGGAGCGACGCGGCATCCATCGGGGCGGCTGTCGCCGCGTTCGATCGTGGGGCGACGCTGTTCCGCGTGCACGATGTCGCTGCCCATGTCGAGGCCCTCGCGATCGCGGCCGCGGTCGAGCATGGAGCGGAGTGTTGACGATCGAGCTTCAGGGAATCCTTCTGCACGGGTACCACGGCGTTCTCGACGAGGAGCGGCGTGACGGGCAGCGGTTCCTCGTCGACGTCGAGCTCGACCTCGAGCACGAGGGGGCTGGGAGAACCGACGCAATCGAGGACACGGTCGACTACCGGCGCGTCGTCGCACGCGTCAGGGAGATCTCGGACGCTCGCGCCTACCACCTGCTGGAGGCCTTCTGCGCGGCAATCGCGGATGCGCTCCTCGAGGACTTCCCGGCGCACGCCGTCCGCGTGCGTGTCCGGAAGCCGGATGTCGTGCTCGACCCGCCCGTCGAGTTCGCGGCCGTTTCGATCGAGCGTCGCACGAGCTCTTAGGAGACGTGGATCACGAGGCACGAAGGCTATACGTTGCCTCTCGGACGCCCTTCGACGGGACGACGGCGAGGAACGCGTAGCGCCCCGGGCCCTTGTTCGTGAATGTGACAACCTCCGATGTTCCGGGCTTGACCCCGCGCGCGAGCCGGTCTGAACCGGCGATCCGTCCCGTAACGCTGACGGCAGTCTGCTTCCACAACCCCAGATCGAGGTTCGTAGCGGCCGTCAGCGTGGCTGTGAAACGGCCGTTCCTCGGCAGCCAGACGCGATACACGTCGCGCGGATCCTCGACAGCGTCGATCCGCGCACGAACCGTCGCCGTTCGCCTACCGGGGGTCGTGAGAGGCGACGCGGGCGTGTCGAAGAACCCGTCCCCCTTCACGAACTCGACGTCGTCGTTCGGTTCGAGGGGATCGCGTAGAGGCGCAGGGTAGGCAAGCGCTGCGGGGACGTCGAGGAGACCAAAGCCCGCCGCATCGTCGCGTCCGGGCACCCCGATGTCGACGGCAGAACGGCGCATGACTTCGAAGAGCTGACCTGCGTCGAGCTCCGGCCGAACCGTCCAAGTCCACGCGGCGGCGCCCGAGACGAGAGGCGACGAGAAGCTCGTCCCGTCGGCGGTCGTCCATCCCTTGCCGATCGCAGTCGCGATCGGAATCGCGACACCGGGTGCGGCGAGATCGACGAACCGCGACCTGCTCGAGAAATCGGCAACAGTGTTCGACGCGTCCGTTGCACCGACCGTCAGGACGTGTGGGAGGCTGGCTGGATAGCCGAGCGGGTTGCCATCGCTGCCGCTGTTGCCCGAAGCGGCGACGACGAGTGAACCTTTCCTGACGGCCTCGTAGATCGCCTGCTCGATGGGCGCCTCCTTCTGCTCACCGCCGAGGCTGAGGTTGATGACACCCGGGCCGCTGTTTGCGGCGGCCAGGACGCCCTGCACGATCTGGAATGTCTCGAGCCGCGTGCCTGCGCCCTTGGCAGCGTCCCACGAGCGCAGCACCGCCTCCGGATAGACCCCGACGAGACCGATGCCGTTTGCAGGTGCGGCGACGACCGATCCGACCGCGGTGCCGTGCTCGCCTCCGACTCCTGCCGGCTCCTGGTCGTTGAGCGTCTCGGTGTTCGCGCGGCCGAGGAACTCCGGGTGTGTGACATCGATCCCGGAATCGACGATCGTCACGGGCCGTCCAGGCCCAGGGGGCGCGAGCGAATCGACGCCGACCGCGGAGCGCCACCATTCGGTCGGAACGAGGGGGTCGGTGAAGTCCTTCACCGAGAGCGAGCCGGCGATTCGGTTGGGTGCGCTGAGGCGTAACGTGCCACGCACGCGAAGGACGCGGATCAGACCTGTGGCTGCATCGTTCGGGACGAGGTAGAGGCCGAGCGACGGGGCGACCATGGTGCCTCCCGCCGCTACGACAAGGGTGGCATCGGTACAGCGTGCCGAGCCGCGCAGTTCGACGAGCGTCGAGTCGAGCGATGACGTGCCCCCTGCCGCCGGCGACACTGCGATGCTGCCCACGAGGGCCGCGAGTAGAAGGCTCCGGAAGACGTGCATTGTTCCGAGTTGTACGTGCTCGTGCCCGCCGCGGTTCAGCGATGGTGTTTAAGGTTGGGTTGTGAGGCGTGCCTACGTGGGGCTCGGAGCGAATCTGGGCGACCGGGCCGATACGCTTGCCCGCGCACTCGAGCTTCTCGCGCAACAACCGCAGATCGAGATCGTCGGGGTGTCGTCGTTCCGGGAGACCGAGCCCGTCGGCTACCTCGATCAACCGCGATTCCTCAATGCCGCAGCGGAGATCGAGACGCCGCTGAAGCCGCAGGAGCTGCTCGCCGCACTCCTCGAGGTCGAGCGTCAGCTCGGCCGGACGCGCGAGGGGCCACGGTACGGCCCGCGCACCGTTGATCTCGACCTGCTGCTGATCGAGGGCGTCACCATCGACGAGCCCGGGCTCAGCCTTCCCCATCCGCGCCTGCACGAACGATCCTTCGCCCTCGAGCCGCTCGTCGAGCTCGACCCGTCGATCGTCGTACCGGGACGCGGGACCGTGGAGCAGCTTCTCAGCGGCCTGGAAACGCATGCCACTAGAATCGCCCCATGAGTCATCTCGACGAGTTGGACGAATTCGAGGCGAAGCTCGAGCTGGAGCTCAAGCGTGAGTACACCGCCGTCTTCGGGCTCTTTCGCTACTGCATCCTCACCCAGGACGCGACCTACCTCTGCAACCGACTCGACCTCAAGGTCGCTCCGCAGGCAAGCTATCCGTTCTTCCACCTCCAGATGGAGGACGTCTGGGTCTGGGACAAGAACCGGCCGACGCGCATGATCCCGCGGGCCGAGGTCTACACGTCCGGCGACATGACGGTCGAGGAGCTCCGCGGCGAGGGAGATGAGCCCAAGCTCACCGCGCAGTCACTTGCCGACCGCATCGGCGAGTCGCTACCGGACGACGAGGAAGCCCTCTAGCTCGTTGCGCGGGGCCTGCCGGAGAACATCATGCTGCTCGCCGTCGACGTAGGAAACACGCAGACCGTGCTCGGCCTCTACGACGGCGAGACGCTTCAAGACGACTGGCGCCTCGCGACCGAGCGCATGCGGACGGGGGACGAGCTCGGCGTGCTGCTGGGCGGGATGCTCGATCTCGACGGTATCGACGGGATCTGCCTCAGCTCGACGGTTCCAACGCTGATCCGGGAGTGGGAGCGTGTGGCGGAGAGGTGGGCGAGCGCGCCGATCCTCGTTGTCGGGCCCGGCGTCAAGACGGGGATCCCGATCCGTTACGACGACCCGCGGGAGGTAGGGCCCGATCGCATCGTCAACTCGATCGCGGCGAAAGAGCGCTACGGCGCGCCGGTGATCGTCGTCGACTTTGGAACGTCCACGAACTTCGACGTCGTCTCCCCCGCGGGGGAGTACGTGGGCGGGGTGTTGGCGCCGGGGATCGAGACCTCGATGGAGGCGCTCTTCGCCCGGGCGGCCCGCCTGGTCAAGGTGGACTATGTCGAGCCGCCGTCCGTGATCGGCAAGACGACCGTCGGTGGGCTTCAGTCCGGCGTCGTGTACGGATTTGCGGGCCAGGTGGACGGGATCGTCACTGCCATCCGCGGCGAGCTGGGCGCGGACGCACGCGTGATCGCCACGGGTGGCCTGGCCGAGCTCGTCGCTCGCCATTCGAGCACGATCGAGCTCGTCGACAAGCACCTCACCCTCGAGGGGCTTCGTCTCGTCTGGGCTCTCAACGCTTGATCATCGAGTCGCACACGCTGCTCGTGTTCTCGCTGGCCGCGCTTGCGATCCTTGCCGTGCCCGGGCCGGCTGTTCTCTACATCGTCACCCGCAGCATCGACCAGGGCTGATCGGCATTCGCACCCTGCTCGGGAAGGCTGATGAGTCGGACACGGACCCGCAGCGACCGCCGCGCCGCCGTCGCAGGAACGAGGGCGTTGTCGTGAATGTCTTCAATCCGAAGACCGCTCTCTTCTTTCTCGCCTTTCTGCCGCAGTTCGTCGAGCCCGCCAAGGGTCAGCCGTGGCTGCAGATCCTCGTGCTCGGGTTGGCGTTCATCCTGCTCGGTCCGATCACCGACTCGATCTGGGCCCTCGCAGCAGGCTCTGCCGGCGAGACGTTGCGGAAGAGTCGGAAGTGGGCGCAGGTGCAGCGCTACGTGTCCGGAACGATCTCGTCGGGCTCGGCATCGTGACGGCCCTGACGGGCTCACACACGAGATCTGCGTAGGGTTCTTACGCGCTTTCGAGGTGGAGTGTGAGGCGCGGTGGGAGTGAGATAGCGACGGAGTCGCGCGTGCGCTTGGCGTCGTAGAGCGCCCCATCTGCCCGGTGGAGTGCGGCGCTCGGAGCAACTGATCCGTCGAGGAGCGTGCCTCCGACCGAGACCGTGACAGGGAGGGCGGTCGTCGATGTCGCAATGGGGAGCTCCCGGACGAGAACGCGGATCCGCTCGGCGAACTGCTCGAGCTGGCGCCGTCCGCGAACACCGGGCGCGAGCACGGTGATCTCCTCGCCACCCCATCGTGCCACGAGGTCGGTTGGGCGAAGGCCGTCAGTCAGCCGACGGACAACCTCGATCAGCACTTCGTCGCCGACCTTGTGGCCAAAGCGATCGTTGACCGACTTGAACCGATCGAGGTCGATGAGGAAGAGTCCCGCAGGCAGGCCACCACGAACCACGCGGGCGTGCTCGGCGATCATCGCCTCCTCGAAGGCGCGGCGGTTCGGGGCGCCGGTGAGCTGGTCTCGGCGAGCATTCACTTGCTCTGCAGCAAGCGCAACTGCAGTCGACTCCCGGCTGCGCTGGGCAGTCAGGAGGCTTGCGAGGAGCGATGCTGTGGCGGCGAGGACGAGCGCCGCGTTGACGATGCTCGTGATCAGGAGTACTGCGACGAGCGGGACAACGAGAACCGTCTCGAGCAGGTCGACCCTGATTCCGCGCGCCCAAAGCTCGACGAGCCGACCCGGATGGCGCTCGAGAATGATCAGGAAGCGGCAGACCGAGTTGACTGCAACGGCGGCGAGCATCGCCATCGCGGCCGTCGTTGCGGCACGCTCACCTGTGAGGTCAACGCCCCCAAGGAGCACGAGTCCCACGAGGCCGGCAGCGAACCCTTGCAAGGCTGCCGTGCCGCCTTCGGCGCCGACCCTCCGCCACACGGCTCCGCGCCGGACAAGTTGCGTGGCCACTCCTGCTGCGACACCGACAAGCGGGCCCCCCAACAGGCCCGCAAGAACGACGACGGGAGTTGCAGCGGTGTACCAGCTTCGTGGGCCGAGCTGAACGACGGCCTGGCTCGCGGCAGCCGCAAGGGCGACCAGCACGAGTGAGATCGGGAGCGTGCTCTCGAACAGTCCATTGTGGTTCGCGCTGTACACGATCGCCCCGACCAGTGCGACGAGTGGGAGGCCGACTGCGACGAGCGTGCCACGGGATGGGTCTGCGACCTCGGCTGAGGGATGTGGCCGAGGGCGGGGTCGCCTCGCCCGTCGGGTCGCAGGTGGGTCAGTCACGGCTACTACGAAGAACGGGTCACGGCCCCCATTTGAGTATCCCCCGGGAGGGGGAGGAGACGCCTGAACCGAGGCGCTGCGACGACCCGCAGCCGCTCTCAGCCTGGATCAACCGCCGCCGTAGACGGAGATCGGAAGTGCGAGCGTGATCTCGTCGCCCGAGGGGATATCGGCCTCCAGCTGTTCGATCAGGATCAGTGCTCCGGGAGCTGCGGCGATCAGCCGTCGCTCGACGTCCTCGGTCGAGTCGAGAACCACGAGCTCCTGCTTGAAGGGACGTGGGAAGCGGCCGCGTCCCAGGTACCAGGCATAGAACTTCTTCAGGAAGCCGGAGGCGCGTCGCTCTCCGAGCTCGCGCACCGTCTCCCGGATGAAGAGCACGAGCTCGGCGACGACCTCTTCGCGACTCGGCTCCTCGGCAACGCCGTCGACGATCTCCCGCAACGCCCAAGGATTGCCCTGCGCGCCTCGTCCAACCATCACCGCAGTCGCGCCTGTCCGGGCAAGCACCACCTGCGCACGGGCGCGCGAGGTGATGTCGCCCGATGCGATCACGGGCACGTCGACGAGCGACACGAGCTCCGCCGTCAGGGTGTGGTCGGCGGTGCCGGTGTACATCTGCTCCGCCGATCGCGGGTGCAGCGTGAGCACCGAGGCACCGGCCTCCACGAGGAGCGGGCCGACGGTGAGGCAGTCGCGTGAGCCGTTTTTCAGCCCGCGGCGCATCTTGACCGAGACCGGTAGGTCGACGGCATCGGCGATCGCGGAAACGATACGGCACGCCAGATCTGGGTCGTCGAGCAGCGTCGCCCCGGCACCCGTCTTTGTCACCTTGCGGACGGGGCAGCCGAAGTTGATGTCCACGATGTCGGCACCCGCTGCTGCGACCATCCGCGCAGCCTCGGCCATCGTTCCGGGGTTCGACCCAAAGAGCTGGATCGCAAGCGGGTGTTCGTCGGATGCCACCCGGAGATAGCCGAGCGTCTTCTCGTTGCGATGCTCGATTCCCGCGCATGACACCATCTCGGAGCACACAAGGCCGGCTCCGAAGCGCCGCCCCTGCCGACGAAACGCCTGCACGCTGACGCCCGCCATCGGCGCAAGGACGAGACGCGTCGGTACCTCGACGGTGTCGATGTGCCAACTTTCGCGGAGATCGATCGACATCGAAGGCAAATGGTAGATGTCGTTTGCGCGTCGGCCGCTGCGGCAGGTACCCTTCACGACCGTCGCGACGCCCGAGATCGGGCGGAAGCCCCACCGAAGCCGCCTGGAGGCCGAAATCTTGAAGGAAGTGCTCCTCACCCCCGAGGGCTACGAGAAGCTCACACACGAGCTCGACGTGCTGCGAACCGAGAAGCGCCGCGAGGTTGCCGACCGGATTCGCGTTGCCCGTGAGTTCGGTGATATTGCCGAGAACGCCGAGTACGACGACGCGAAGAACGAACAGGCAATGCTCGAGCACAAGATCGCCCAGCTCGAGGAGCGGCTGCTCAGCGCGCGCGTGATCGATGTCGACGACGTCGATACGAGCGTTGTCTCGGTCGGCTCGGTCGTACGACTGCGGGACGTTGACGCCAAGGAGACGGTGAAGTACCACATCGTCGGGTCCGCAGAGGCCAACCCGGCCGAGTTCAAGCTTTCGAACGAATCGCCCGTAGGGCGGGCCATCCTCGGGCACAAGAAGGGTGAGACGGTCGAGGTGCTCACACCGCGGGGAAGCAAGATCAAGTTCAAGATCATGGAGATCTCGGCAGCCTGACCGCTTCCGGCGCGCGCGACGCAACGGTCTCCGCCGCGTGCGGGCGCCCACCTGGCATCGAGCCGCGAGGAGCCCTTGACCACCGATCCCACACGAGCAAAGCGCTTCCCCGACCGGGATCAGATCGCGGCCGTCAGGGACGAGTGCGAGCCTCTCGAGGCAGGTCAGGCCGGGGAGACGACTCGTCGGATAGCGGGCCGGGCGATGGCTCGCCGCGACATGGGAAAGCTCGTCTTCCTTGATGTCGTCGACCGCTCCGGGCGGATCCAGGTGATCTGCGAGACCGCGAAGACCGGTGAGATCGACGTTCTGCTCGGTGACGTCGTCGGGGTCGAGGGCCACCCGGGTCGAGCCCGGCGTGGAGAACCCTCGTTGCTCGCGGACTCGCTCGAGGTGCTGTCGCGAAACACGCAGTCGCTCCCCGACACGTTCCACGGGCTCACGGACGTGGAGCTCCGGTACCGCAGGCGGTACCTCGATCTGCTCGTCAACGAGGAGACACGAGCCGACTTCATTCTCCGGTCGCAGATCGTCGCGGCGGTACGCACGTTCCTCGATGGCGACGGTTTCCTCGAGGTCGAGACGCCCGTCCTGCAGCCGCTCTACGGTGGGGCATCGGCTCGCCCGTTCGTCACCCACCACAACGAGCTGGAGCGCGATCTCTACCTCCGCATCGCCACGGAGCTCTACCTCAAGCGGCTCATCGTCGGCGGGCTCGAGCGGGTCTACGAGATCGGCAAGGACTTTCGCAACGAGGGTGTCTCCTTCAAGCACAACCCGGAGTTCACGATGCTCGAGTGGTACGAAGCCTACGCCGACTACCGCGACACGATGGTACGGATCGAGACGCTCGTCGAGACCGTTGCGTTCCAGGTGATCGGTGCCACGGAGGTGCAATTTCGCGGGCATGATCTCGACCTGAAGGCTCCCTGGAAGCGGATCCGGTTTACGGAAGCGCTCGGCGAGAAGGGCCTATGGACGCGCGACGAGGTCGAGCTTCGGGCGTGGCTGACGGAGCGGGGCGTCGATACCGAGGCCGACCGCGACTGGGCCCAGTTGATCGACAAGGCGTTCAGCCATTTCGTCGAGCCGGAGCTGATTCAGCCCACGATCGTGCACGACTATCCGATTGAAATCTCGCCCTTCGCGCGGGCGACCGACGAGGATCCGACGCTGACCGAGCGGTTCGAGTTCTTCATCGGAGGGATGGAGCTCGGTAACGCGTTCTCCGAGATCAACGACGCCGCGACGCAGCAGGCGCGTTTCGATCAGCAGGCGCGTCAGCTCGAAGGCGAGCCCGGGGATCCGGACTACGTCGTGGCCCTCTCCTACGGGATGCCGCCGACCGGAGGGCTCGGGCTCGGCATCGACCGGCTCGTGATGCTCCTGACCGGCCGCGAGACGATCCGGGACGTCGTGCTCTTCCCAGCGCTTCGCTAGGCGGGGCTGTCGCCTCGTTCGAACGCGATCACGTCGGCGAGAATGTCGCCGAGTGATCGCTCGGGCTCCCACCCGATCGCGTCGCGGATCTTCTCCGTCGCCGGGATACGGTGGAGCATGTCCTCGATGCCATGCTCGTACACCTCGGCGTACGGGATGTGCGAGACGGGCGAGGACGAGCCGGTGAGCTCGATCACCCGCTCGGCGAGCGACGAGATGGAGATGCGGTTGGTCGCGCCGACGTTGTAGATCTCACCCGAGACGTCGTCGTCCATCAGCCCCTGCAACGCGCGGATCGTGTCCTCCACGTGGCAGAAGCAGCGCGTCTGGTCGCCGTCGCCGTGGATCTCGAGTGGTCGGCCGTCGAGTGCACGCTGGACGAACGTCGGGATCACCATCCCGTACTGGCCGCTCTGGCGCGGGCCGACGGTGTTGAAGAGACGAGCGATCGTGCAGTCGAGGCCGTGCTCGGAGACGTGCGCAAGCGCGAGGAACTCGTCCATTGCTTTCGAGTCCGCGTAGGCCCATCGGCGTTGCGTCGTAGGGCCGTAGATCCGGCGAGCGGTCTCTTCGAGGGGCTTCTCCTCGCGATGGTCGCCGTAGACCTCCGACGTGGACGCTACGAGAACACGCTTCCCGAAACGGTGACAGTGCTCGAGCACGATCTCGGTGCCGCGCAGGTTCGTCACGAGCGTCTGCACCGGTTGCTCGACGATGAGTCGCACTCCCACGGCGGCCGCCAGGTGATAGACGACGTCACACTTGTAGACGAGCTCGTTGACGCTCGTCGACTGGAGCACGCTGTCGACAACCAGGTGGAATCCCGAACGACCACGCAGATGCTCGACGTTCGCGAGCGAGCCCGTCGACAGGTCATCGAGCGCCCAGACCTCCCAGCCGTCGTCCAGAAGTCGTCCGGCGAGATGGCTCCCGATGAAGCCGGCGCCGCCGGTGATGAGGGCTTTGCCAGCCATGGCCGGGAGCGTAACCGATGGCCGGGCCCGAACGAGTGACGAGCGAACGGGCGGTGACGACGGACGCGTTCGGTAGGATGGAGGAACCCTCACTTCGAGGCCTGCGGGCGTCGTAGGCTTCGAGTCAATGCGGAAAGGAGGGCCGACGGTTGTTCGAGCGATTTACGGAACGAGCCCGTCAGGTTGTCGTCCTTGCGCAGGACGAGGCCCGGGCTCTGAAGCACAATTACATCGGCACGGAGCACATCCTGCTAGGCCTGCTGCGCGAGGAGGAAGGTCTCGCTGCGCGGGTTCTCGAGTCGCTCGACATCACCGTCGAGGAGGTGCGCGCCCAGGTCGCCCGGATTGTCGGCCAGGGTGACGAGGTCACCACCGGTCAGATCCCCTTCACGCCGCGTGCGAAGAAGGTCCTGGAGCTCGCCCTGCGCGAGGCGCTGTCGCTCGGTCACAACTACATCGGCACGGAGCACATCCTGCTCGGGCTCGTGCGCGAGAACGAGGGTGTCGCGGCACGGATCCTGCTCGACTTCGATGCCGACGCCGAGAAGATTCGCAACGAGATCATCCGCATGCTTTCCGGTCCCGGCCGTCGTCAGGCAGGCACGGGCGCCGCTGCGAGTGGCGAGAAGGCGAAGAACTCGAAGCTGCTCGACCAGTTCGGGCGCAACCTGACCAAGATGGCGACGGAGGGCAAGCTCGACCCCGTCGTCGGACGTCAGACGGAGATCGAGCGCGTGATGCAGATCCTCTCGCGCCGTCAGAAGAACAACCCGGTCCTGATCGGCGAGCCGGGTGTCGGCAAGACCGCCGTCGTCGAGGGCCTTGCTTCGCGGATCGCGGCGAACCAGGTGCCGGAGCTTCTGAAGAACAAGCAGATCTACACGCTCGACCTCGCCGCGCTCGTTGCCGGCTCGAAGTACCGCGGCGAGTTCGAGGAGCGCCTGAAGAAGGTGATGAAGGAGATCACCCAGCGGGGCGACATCATTCTCTTCATCGACGAGCTCCATAACCTCGTCGGCGCGGGTGCAGCCGAGGGAGCAATCGACGCAGCCTCGATCCTCAAGCCCGCGCTTGCACGCGGTGAGATGCAGACGATCGGCGCGACGACGCTCGACGAGTACCGCAAGTATCTCGAGCGCGACGCCGCGCTGGAGCGACGCTTCCAGCAGGTGCGCGTCGAGGAGCCGTCGATCGACGACACTGTGCAGATCCTTCGTGGCCTGCGCGATCGTTACGAGGCCCATCACCGCTGCAAGATCTCCGACGAGGCTCTGCGTGCGTCTGCGGTGCTCGCCGACCGCTACATCCAGGACAGGCACCTGCCCGACAAGGCAATCGACCTCATCGACGAGGCCGGCTCCCGGCTGCGGATCCGCACGATGTCCGCGCCGCCCCGCTACCGGGAGTTGGAGGAGGAGATCGAGAAGGTTCGCGCCGACAAGGAGAACGCGATCGAGTCGCAGGAGTTCGAGAAGGCTGCTGCGCTGCGCGACAAGGAGCGCAAGCTGACGCAGAAGAAGAAGGAGCTCGAGGAGAGCTGGCGTAACGAGGCCGACGAGGAGCAGCCCGAGGTGGGCGAGGAAGAGATCGCGGACATCGTTTCGATGTGGACGGGGATCCCGGTCTTCAAGCTCACGGAAGCCGAGTCGCAGAAGCTGATCCGCATGGAGGAGGAGCTGCACAAGCGTGTGATCGGCCAGGAGCCGGCGATCGTCGCCGTCTCGAAGGCGATCCGCCGTGCGCGCGCCGGAATCAAGGATCCGAAGCGCCCGACAGGCTCGTTCATCTTCCTCGGCCCTTCCGGCGTCGGCAAGACCGAGCTCGCCCGCACCCTCGCCGAGTTCCTCTTCGGTGACGAGGAGGCGATGATCCAGATCGACATGAGCGAGTACATGGAGAAGCACTCCGTGGCACGGCTCGTCGGCTCGCCTCCTGGCTACGTCGGCTACGACGAGGGTGGCCAGCTCACCGAAGCCGTCCGCCGCAAGCCCTATTCGGTGCTGCTCCTCGACGAGGTCGAGAAGGCGCACCCGGACGTCTTCAACATCCTCCTCCAGATCCTCGAGGACGGGAAGCTGACGGACGCTCAGGGCCGCAAGGTCGACTTCCGCAACACGATCGTGATCATGACGTCCAACATTGGCGCTGCTCAGATCTCGAAGAACCAGTCGCTCGGCTTCACGCTCGGCGACGAAACGGGGCTCACCTACGACGACATGAAGGGCCGCGTGATGGGCGAGCTGAAGAAGGTCTTCCGCCCCGAGCTGCTCAACCGCATCGACGAGATCATCGTCTTCCACAAGCTCGAGAAGAGCGAGATCCTGCAGATCGTCGACCTGATGATGAAGCGGCTGCGCGACCAGATGGCGCTCCATGGAGCGGCGATCGAGCTCACCGACGACGCGAGAGAGCTCCTCGTCGAGCAGGGATACGACCCGGCGATGGGCGCGCGGCCGTTACGTCGCTCGATTCAGCGCCTCATCGAGGATCCACTCGCCGACTTCGTGCTCGGACGTGAGCTGATCGACGGCTCCACCATCCTGGTCGATCGCAAGCGGGAACTTGCCAGCCTCGAAGGCGAGTCGCTCGTCGAGATCACGATCATCGAGGGTCAGGTCAAGCCCGAGCCGGTGACCGTGCCGCCCGACGCCCCGGTTGACGCCGACGACGACGTTCCCACCGAGACCGATCTCAGCTGATTCGACGCGCTCGTCGTGTCGTGCCCGCGGCTCGATCGGGATCGTGCGGGTAGTCGAGTAAGTGCGTTGGCCCCGCTGGTCGCCCGCGCCCACGGGCAGCCGGGGGTGTGGTGGGATTTAGGCGCGTGAACCGGTTGCGCACAGCTGCCCCCCCAAAATTAGATAGTGATAGCCGGGCACT
>JAJAZN010000046.1 GCA_026785685.1 Thermoleophilia bacterium | reverse complement strand
CGGCAGGCCTGCCTCTACTGGCGCTTCCGTTCTCCACGGATCAGTTCGCAGGAGCAGAAGACCTGAGAGGTGGCGGCTTGGGCGATGCGGCCGTACCATGCGTCGCTTCCGCGACCGAGATCGCAGGCAGGCTCACAGCGCTGCTCGAGGGGCCGGCCGCGAACATGGCGGCGGCGTTGGGTCGCGACCTTCGCAGCGCGAACGGGGCCGAACGCGTTGCCGATGCGGTCGAACGCGTCGGCGCCGGCGTCGCGCTGATCCGGTAGGCCGAGGCCCGATCCTCGACGACATCGAGCCTGACGGGTCGCATCTGGAGGTCAGTGCGAGTGAGAGCCATCCGGTGCGTAGCCGGCACCGAAGAATGACGGTGCGAGCGTCAGTTCGAGCCCGAAGAGTTGGCGAACCAGATCGTCGTCACTTTCGAGGATCCGCGCCGGTAGCGGCGCCCTGTAGTACGCGTCCATCCGCTTCATCCAGTAGTGACCGAAATACGCGAACACGGCGCGCCTGGGACGGTCCGAGTCGTTCCGGCCTCCGGAATGCCAGAGCTGCCCGTGCAGAATGATGCCCGTCCCGGCGGGCATCGTCACGGCGACCTCGTCTGGGTGCGGCAACCCCCGCTCCTCCGCGGTCGGCTCTCGGCGCCAGCGGTGGCTCCCGGGCACGATGTATAGCGGCCCCGTCTCCTGTGTCACATCCTGAAAGTAGATTCCCGCGTTGGCGCTGACGCACGTGTCGGACGTGAAGCCACCGTGAATTTCGATGTGCCAGGCGTGTGGAGGTCCTTTGTGCGGCGGCGTTTCAGGCCCGTCGTAGGAGAGGATCTGCAGGTCATCACCGATGACTGGCGCAGTGCGTCGATCAGAGGCGGCTTCGTAATCGCCTCGACGAATCCCCAGTGGGTCGTCAGCACGCGCTCGGTGTAGAAGTTGCGCTGGCTCGTGTCGACGTGAGCCCCGGCAAAGCCGTCGAAGGCGTCGTACGACTCCCACGCCTCGGCGGCAGTGAGCAGCCCCGGAAGGGCAACGTAGCCGTATTCCTCGAACGCCTCCACCGACGTATTCAGATCGGAGATATGGGTCAGCACGTCGTCCTCCAGTACGCGGAATCTCACCCTACAGGCGGCTCGAGCGACTCGGGCTGTGGATCCTGAGCTCCGGGCGGGAGCCGACGAGGAGGGCAGCTAGCTCCGCCGAGGCCCACAACGTGACGGAGCAGACACCGTTGCTTCGTAGGCTAGGTGCTCGATCGACGGTCGGAGGCTCGTGTCTTGCCGCGCAGCCTGCCTGAACGCGCCGGTGTGGGCTGTCGGCTAGAATCAGGCAACTCCCAGCGAGTGGGAGAGTGTAGAAGGTGGACAGAATCACGAAGTGCTTGCAAATAAGCACTGTTTGGGCGCTTAGCTCAGTTGGGAGAGCACCAGCTCGACAAGCTGGGGGTCACTGGTTCGAGCCCAGTAGCGCCCATCACCGCAACACCAGGAACCACGCCATATTCACGAATGAGAGAGGCCCCGAAGGGCCTCTCGTTTCGTCTACTGGACTTGGGACGGTTTTGGAACGGCCGGCCGGTGAAGTACCCGGCGAGTGCTCTCCCGCCGGCACTCGCCCGGATAACGAATGCGGGCGCGGGCGATTCGAGGAGGGTGCTGCCCGGTGGCGCGGTTAGGGGGGACATCCCTCCTGTCAGGGATCAGCCGGGCTGCACTTCCGGTGCACGCTGAATGCGAACGGAGCTTTTCCAGACGGATACGCCCTGCGGGCGCGAGGTACATAATCTGCTTGGAGGAACACCGTCCCCATACGCCGAGGAGAAGTCACCTTGTCCGCCACCCCCACCGATCTTCGCTTCGACCCCCCGAGTCCGGATTCTGGACGCAGGACTCCGCCCACTTCCCGCAGCCGCTAACCCGCTACTGAACCGAGACCCGCCCGGAGGGCTTCGCGCGCGGGACAGCCGAGTTCGCGCGCAACTACGGGATGATGATCGGCGGGCTCGCAATGATCTACCCGAATGGCATCGGCTACAACACGGTGCTGCCGCCCCCGGAGGAAGAGATCCCGGCCCGCTTCGCCCGGGCGGAGGAGGCCCTGGCGACGAGGTTCTGGCGTCAGCAGGTGCGCGAATGGGAGGAGACGGTCAAGCCAGCCTCGATCAAGGCCCACCTGGCGATCCAGTCCGTCGATCCCGAGGTGCTCTCGAACATCGAACTCGTCGCCCATCTGACGCACTGCCGCGACCGCCATGCGTTGATGATGTACCAGCACATGCGTTTCACGGCCTCGGCGGTCGTCCCCACGGGAGACTTCCTCGCCCACGTCGGCGACTGGACAGGTCTGCCGCCCGCCGAGCTACTCGGCCTGATGCGCGGCACCTCTCCCGTGTCCGCAGGGGTGTCAGCGCAGCTCGAGCAACTGATCGCTGCGATCCGGCAGGATCCGCGGGCGCAGGAGCTACTCGCCTCCGAGGACGACCCCGGCCAGGTGCTCGCTGCGTTGCGCTCGCTCGACGGCGGTACGGGCGTGGCCGTGACCGCGTACCTCGACCTCGTCGGCTACCGGCTCCTCGACGGCTTCGACATCTCGAACCCATACGCGCTCGAGATGCCGGACGCGCTGCGCCGTACGATCCGCGCCGCGGCCGAGGGCGACGACGTCGACTCGTCGGACGTCGAGGGGAAGATCGCCGACGTCCGGGCGAAGGTTCCGACGGAGCACCAGGCCGAGTTCGACTCGCTTCTCGACGAGGCCCGCGCCACCTATCACCTCCGCGACGAGCGAGGTGTCTTCAGTGACATCTGGGCCTCCGGGCTGATGCGGCGGGCGGCGCTCGCCGCCGGTCGCCGGCTCGCCGACACCCGGCGCCTCCCCGCCCCGGAGCACATCCTCGATGCAAGCCACGACGAGATGGTTGCCCGCGTCTCCGCCCCGGG
>JAJAZN010000045.1 GCA_026785685.1 Thermoleophilia bacterium | reverse complement strand
GCTCCAGAGCACTCTGCCGACGAACCTCCAGGCTCTCGCCGGCCCGATCGCAGGGCTCGCTCAGGGCTTTGTGGGCACAGTGGCACAGAACCTTCTCGCGCGTCCGCGGGTGCAGGACGCGTTCGTCGAAGCGGCCTCACGCTCACAACAGCAGCTCGTTAGCGACTTGCACGGGGCGATACGAAAGCGCTCCAGACGTCGGACGGCAACGTCGTCCTCGACCTGCGGCCACTCGTCTTGAAGCTCGGTGATCGGTTCGGGTTCGTCAGCAACCTCGCCGACAAGGTTCCGCAGGACTCCACGGAGATTACGATCCTCAAGTCCGACGACCTGAATTCGGCCCAGACGGTCACACACTGGCTCGAGCAGGTCGCGAACTTCATCTGGATTTTTGCGGTGGCCGCGTGGGTCGGGGCGATCTGGCTGGCCCGCGGCCGGCGACGACAGGAGGTCCGTTCGCTCGGTATCGGCCTCGTCGTCGTCGGTGTGTTGGTTCTCCTCGCGCGGCGGCTTGCCGGACGGTACTTCGTCAATCACATCGTCGTCAGCGATTCGGTGCGGCCAGCGGCTCACAATGCCTGGCAGATCATCACGCAGTCACTTGCCGCTGCCGGCTGGGTCTCGCTGTCCGTCGGCGTTCTCATCGCGGTTGGCGCATGGCTCGTCGGACTCGGTGACCGTGCCACGGTGGCCCGCGTCGCGATAGCTCCTCACAAGCGGCGGCCCGAGATCGCGTGGAGAGCGTTCGCTGTCGTGATGCTGCTGATCATCTGGATCCTTCCAATCCAGGTGTTCCGCACGACGGCCGTGCTCGTCGTCGCGGTCGCGATCGGCTTCGTTCTCTTCCGCCGTCAGCTCGCTACGGAATCGCCGGTACCCCAACCGCCGGCACTCGCAGCCCCGCCCCCTCCGGACGACGCGGGTTAGTCGCTTAGCGAATCAGCCGGCAGTCGCTGCAATGGCCGTGTAGCACGACTTCGTGCGCGCGCATGTCGTACTCGAGTCCGCGGGCAGCTGCGACGAGCACTTTCTCGAGCTCGGGATCCGAGAACGGCTCCACCTTCCCGCAGTCTTCACAGACGAGATGGTGATGGTGGTCTCCGTCGGCGTGTGACGGCTCGAAGCGAGCGACGCCATCCCCGAGTTCGACTCGCTGTACGAGATCGAGCTCCTCGAGCTGGTCGAGCGCTCGGTAGACGCTCGCGATCCCGACCCGGCCGCCCTGTCCGCGGATGCCGTCGAAGATCTCCTGCGCGGACTTGCAGCAGGGTTGCGCTCCGAGGTGCTGGACGACAGCCCGACGGGCGCCGCCGTTCCGAAGGCCTTGCGCCTGCAGGCTTGCGAGTGCCTGCGCGCTCCAGTTCGAGTCGTGATGATGCTGCATCTCGATAATGATACCTATTCCCATTATCTGGTAGCCTGGGCAACAATGTTTTCGAGAATCATTCTCTTTAGCGGAATGCTGGCCGCGACGGCAGCCTTCACTGCGGGATGCGGCGGGAGTGCGGGCTCGAAAGGGGAGAAGGCTGTCGTTGCCGGCTTCTACCCGTTGGCGTTCGCTGCCGAGCAGATCGCAGTCGCCGGGACCGCCGTCAGGAACCTCACACCCGCCGGGGCGGAGCCTCACGACCTCGAGCTCACACCGGCCGACGTCCGTGCGGTCGACGACGCAGCGCTCGTGCTCTATCTCGGCGAGGGATTCATGCCCGGGCTCGAGACTGCCGTGGAGCAGCGCGATAACCGTTCGCTCGACCTTCTCGCTGGAGAAGACCTGAACGGGGGTAAAGACGAGGACGGAGAAGTCGTGCTCGACCCGCACGTCTGGCTCGACCCGAATCGCTATGCCGCCATGGTGCGAGCGATCGGGGTCGAGCTCGGGCAGACGGAAGCAGCCGTGCGCCTCGCCGGCAAGCTCGAACGGCTCGATGCCGAATTCCGCCGCGGGCTCGCGACCTGCAAGCGACGTCAGATCGTCACGAGCCATGCCGCGTTCGGCTACCTCGCGGCGCGCTACGGCCTGGAGCAGGTGCCGCTCGAAGGGCTCTCACCGGAGGCGGAGCCGTCCGCTCGCGGCATCGCCGACCTCGCCGATCTCGTGAAGACGTCAGGTGTAACGACCGTATTCTTCGAGACGCTCGTCTCGCCGAAGCTCGCAGAGACGGTCGCGCGTGAGGCCGGCGTCGAGACAGCGGTGCTCAACCCACTCGAAGGGCTGACCGACGACGAGATTTCCTCCGGGGAGGACTACTTCTCCGTAATGCGATCGAATCTCGCTGCGCTCCAGAAGGCGCTCGGATGTCGGACGTGACGCCCGTCGTCGAGCTCGAGAACGTCGCGTTCGGCTACCGCGCCGGCGTTCGTGTCCTCGATGATGTCACCCTCCGTGTTGACGCAGGTGAGTTCGTCGCGATCGCAGGCCCGAACGGTGGAGGCAAGACCACACTGCTTCGCCTCGTGCTCGGTCTCGAGCGGCCGACAGCGGGCAGCGTGAGGGTCTTCGGCCGGGCGGGCGGCAAGAGCGTGGACGGCGCACGCATCGGCTACCTCCCGCAACGAGCCCGTTTGATCGGCGAGGCGCCGGTCACCGTCCGCGAGGTCGTCTCGACGGGGCGCCTCGCACCCGCGGGAATCTGGGGGCCGCTCCGCCGCGTCGACCGCGAGGCAGTCGCGCGCGCGGTCGAGACCGTCGGGCTCACCGGCCACGCCGACTCACCCCTGAGGACGCTTTCCGGAGGGATGCAGCAGCGCGCACTGATTGCGAAGGCGCTTGCCTCGGAGCCCACCCTGCTCGCGCTCGACGAGCCGCCGACCGGCGTCGACGCCGAATCGCAGGAGTCGCTCGGCGTTCTGCTCGAAGGGCTCCGCGAGCAGCTCGGTGTCACGATCCTCTACGTCTCGCACGAGTTCGGCGCCGTCGAGCACGTCGTCGACCGGATCGTCCTCGTCCGCGGCGGCATCGTCTACGACGGGCCTCCGAGCGGCCTACCCGGCGTGTGGCACGACCCGTCTCACACCCATGCTTGAGCTCGAGTTCATGCGGCTCGCGCTTGCGACGGGCGCAATCGTCGGCCTGCTCGCACCCGCGGTCGGCTTCTTCCTCGTCGAACGGAAGGCATCGCTGATCGGCGATGGCCTCGGGCATGTGGCGTTCGCCGGTGTCGCGCTTGGCTACCTGCTCGGGATCTCGCCGGTGCTGACTGCTCTCGTTGCTGCCGTGATCGGGGCGCTCACGATCGAGTGGCTTCGCACGCGAGGTGGGACAGCCGGCGACCAGGCTCTCGCACTCGTCTTCTACACCGGGATTGCAGCGGGCGTCGTGCTCGTGTCGAAGGCCGGGGCGCTCAACGTCAACCTCTTCCAGTTCCTGTTCGGCTCGATCCTCACCGTCACCCGCGACGACCTCTGGACGGTGCTCGTGCTCGGGATCGGGGCCCTCGTCACGATCGCGGTTCTCTTTCGCGGCCTCGTTGCGACCGTGCTCGACGAGGAGGGTAGCCGGGTCGCCGGTGTTCCCGTGACGCGCCTGAACGTGGTCGTGGCAGTCCTCGCCGCCCTCACCGTCGCGGTCTCGATGCGCATCGTCGGGATCCTGCTGATCGCGGCGCTGATGGTACTTCCTGTGATCGCCGCGAACCGGGTCGCATGGAGCCTTCGCTCGACGTTCGCGCTCTCGATGGCGTTCGGCGTTAGCTCGGTGCTCGCAGGACTCTCGATCGCGTACTACGCGGACCTGCCGCCGGGTGGAACCATCGTCCTCGTGGCTGCAGGCGCGTTCGCGCTCTGCTCCGTGGGTAGCGCGGTAGCCCGGCGCGCGTGAACCAGAGGCTTGATGTGGATTAGGAGCACGTCTGGATGCGGCCCTGCACACGGCGGCCCGCGTCCGCCGAGGGCGACATCAAGGCAACCAGCCTTGACGCCGCCCTCGTCGAACACGCTCCTTGGTCTGAGCCTGGATCCACCGTTTTGCGCGGGCGTTGCATCTCGTCGGGCTCGCCAGGCCGCTTCCCGTCCGGGTGGGCACCGTTTCTTCGGGTTCTGGTGGCCCCCACCCGGACGGTGCGCTCCGTGGGGGGATGGGGC
>JAJAZN010000044.1 GCA_026785685.1 Thermoleophilia bacterium | reverse complement strand
GGCTGTTGCAGTCCAGCGATCGCCCCGACGCTGCGCGGCGATCGGGATCCCGAAACAGGCCGTGAGCAGCTCGTCCGTCAGCGTCTCCTCGACCGGCCCGGCTGCGAGGACGTGGCCATCTCGCAGGAGGAGCGCATGCGTCGTCGAGCCGTGGAGCTCCTCGAGATGGTGCGTTGTGACGATCATCGTCAACTCCACTTCGATGTCAGTGAGGCGTGCGAGGGAGCCGAGAAGGATCTCGCGGCCCGGAAGATCAAGCCCTGCGCCTGGCTCGTCGAGCAGGAGGAGCCGTGGCTTCCCGACGAGGGCCCGCGCGATGAGGACGCGCTTGCGCTCGCCCTGGGAGCAATCGCCGAAGCGCCGCTCGGCGAGTGGGCCGAGGCCGAACGTGCCGATCAGCGTGTCCGCGCGGTCGATGTCGAGCATTCCGAGCCGTTGCTCGAAGTAGCCGATCGTGCCGGTCGCCCCCGTGCGCACGACTTCGCGCACCGTCAGCATGGGGGCGAAGCGGTCGCCGTCGCGTGCGTCGACGAAGCCGATCTGCTCGCGGAGCCGGGCCGCGTCGGTGCGCCCCATCGTCTCGCCGAGGATCTCGACGGTCCCACTGCTCGGGAAGTCAGCGGCTGCAGCGAGCGTCAGGAGCGTCGTCTTGCCGGCTCCGTTTCGGCCGAGCAGCGCCCACCGCTCGCCGCGTCGCACAGTCCAGGCAACGTCGTCGAGCAGGGGCTTGCGGCTTCCGCTCGCCTGATGCCAGCGCCAGACCCGAACGCTCGCGCAGCGCAGCGCGACGGGGGCTTGACCGTCCGCCCGATCTGTCTCTACACTTATTGACTGACTAGTCAATCGAAACACGTCCGTGTGATCGGTGTCTGCCGCTCCGCGGAAGAAGGGGCAGATCATGGCAACAGTCGAGAGTGGTGTCGCCACCGGTGTCTCGTTCGGCCTGACCGACGAGCAACGGGAATTGCGCGCGCTCGCCCGCGAGTTCGCCGAGAAGGAGATCCGCCCGCGTGCGGCGGAGTGTGATGAGGGGCAGATCCATGCCACCGACATCATTGCCAAGGCGCACGAAGTCGGCCTGATGAACGTGCATCTCCCCGTTGCGCTCGGAGGGCTCGAACTGCCCTGCTTCGACGGGATCCTCGTGGCGGAGGAGCTGAACTGGGGGTGCTCCGGCATCGGAACCTCGATCGGAGCGAACGGCCTCGCTGCAGGCCCGATCCTGATTGCAGGCTCGAAGGAGCAGCAGAGGCAGTGGCTCGGGCCGCTGATCGAGGCTCCCGTCCTCGGCTGCTTCGGGCTGACGGAGCCCGGCGCGGGTTCCGACGTCTCGGGCATCCAGACGACCGCCGTGCGCAAGGGCGACGACTATGTCATCAACGGCTCCAAGATGTTCATCTCGAACGCGGGACATGCGTCCTTCATGGTGTGCTTCGCCTCGACCGACCTGGGCGCCGGCAGCAAGGGCCTCTCTGCGTTCGTCGTCCCGATGGACACCGAGGGCCTCGTCGTCGAGCGGCACCTCGACAAGATGGGGCAGCGCTCGACCGACACCTCGGCGGTTGCTTTCAGCGATGTCGTCGTCCCCGCCGCGAACCGTCTCGGCGCCGAGGGCGACGGGTTCAAGATCGCCATGCAGACACTCGATTTTACCCGTCCGGCGACGGCTGTCGGGGCAGTCGGCGTTGCGCAGGCAGCCTTCGAGCTCTCTGTCGAGTACACGCGTGAGCGGGTTCAGTTCGGCCTCCCGATCGCGATGAACCAGGGCGTCAGCTTTCTGGTCGCGGACATGGCGACGGAGATCGAGGCTGCCCGGCTCCTCTGCTGGCAGGCGGCCTGGATGATCGATCAGGGCCGCGGGCGCAAAGCGACGAAGTACTCGTCCTTCGCGAAGCGCTTCTCGGCCGACACGGCGATGAAGGTGACAACCGACGCGGTCCAGGTCTTCGGAGGGTACGGGTACATGAAGGAGTACCCGGTCGAGAAGCTGATGCGCGATGCGAAGCTGTTCCAGATCTACGAGGGGACATCGCAGATTCAGCGGCTCGTGATCGCCAAGGAGATCTACCTGCCGTAGTGTTGATTGCGGTAACGCGGCGTCTCACAGCAATGCTGTTTCCTGTCAAACGCTGTGAGGCGCCGCACGAGGCTCCTTCGCTAGAATCGTTCATCCTGTGCGCGCTGAGTCGACCGTATATGCCTCTCGCGCGCGGCAACGACATTCGGCCCGTCGGATCGCCCTGCGCAGGGCCGTTTTTCTCGCGGTCGTCGTCGCGCTGCTCGCGCTTCTGATCGGGCTCGCATTTGCCGGCTCGCAGTCGGCGCTTGCGGCGGGAACGACCGTCGCCCGCGTCGACGTTGGCGGACTCTCGCGAAGCGAAGCAGTGCGCGTGCTCTCAGCGCGCGCTCGAGCCGTCGAGCGGGCGCCGATCACGTTCACGGCCGGCGGCGAGTCGTACACGCTCTCGGCGTCGCAGCTCGGCGTCAGTGCGGACTGGAAAGCGGCGGTAAGGGAAGCCGCGGCCGCCGGCGGAGGAGTCGCCCCGTTGCGAGGCTACAAGCGGCTTCAGGCGCGATTCTTCGGGATCGATGCGGCACCTCGGGTGATGGCCTACGACGCTGCCGTCACCTACAAACTCGACCAGATCGCGAAGGCCGTCTCTCGCGGGGGAATCGATGCCAAGCTCGTCCGCAAGGGCCTCGACGTGCAGGTCGTCGAAGGACAGGTCGGCCGGAAGCTCGATCAGGTCGCAGCCGCAGCGCTTGTCGTCCAGACACTCGCGCGTTTCGACCGCGGCGCGCCGGTCGCTCTTCCATTGGCCACGACCCCGCTTCGCGTCGACGCAGCCGATCTCGAGGAAGCTGCGACCAAGGCGCGCGTCGCCCTCTCGGGCCCGATCCGGCTCGCGTACAGCGGGACCCGCTGGCGGATCCCGCGGTGGAAGATCGCGTCCCTGCTCGAGCTCCCCGTTGCGGGCAACACCGACGTCGCGGTCACGGGGCGCGGAGCCGAGGAGTACCTGAAGCGCCTGTCCGCGACCGTCTCGCGTAATCCGCAGGATGCGCGCTTCCAGGTCACGGCGACAGGGAAGATCGTCGTCCGCCCGTCTGCGCCGGGACTGCTCCTCGACCTTCCCGCCACCGCGAAGGCGATCGCGGCGGCCGCGTTCTCCGTGGATCAGCGAACGGCCAAGCTCGTCGTCCGCGTCGCCGAGCCGACTCGGACGACCGCGGACGCGAAGGCAATGGGCATCACGGGAGTCGTCGCCTCGTATACGACGACCTACGGCGGCACACCGGGCCGTCTCAACAACGTGCAGCTCGTTTCGGAGCTCATCGACGGGACGCTGATCCAGCCGGGAGGGACGTTCTCCTTCAACGACACGACAGGCGAGCGCACGGTCGACAAGGGCTTCCAGGAGGCCCCCGTGATCATCAACGGTGAGCTGCAGAACGGGCTTGGCGGCGGCGTCTGCCAGGTCTCGACGACGGTCTTCAACGCGGCGTACGAGAGCGGTCTCCCGATCACCGCGAGAACGAACCATGCGCTCTACATCAGCCACTACCCGACGGGCCGTGATGCGACCGTGAACTACCCCGACCTCGACATGCGGTTCACGAACGACACGGGTCACTGGCTCCTTGTCCGCACGTTTGTCGGTGCAGGCTCGCTGACGGTCAATCTGTACGGCACTCCCGTGAACCGGCGGGTCGAGAGCACCACGGAGCCGCTCGTCGAGACCGGCCCGATTCCGGTCGAGGAGACCGACGATCCGAAGCTGGAAAAGGGCAAGCGGGCCGTCGACGAGGTCGGGTCGCCGCCGCGACAGACGGCAGTTCGCAGGCTCGTCTACGACTCGAACGACAAGCTGCTCTACGACAACACCTGGGGGTCGTTCTACGTTGGCGAGCCGTCGCTCGTCCGCGTCGGAATCAAGGAGCCGCCGAAGAAGCCTGCGGCAAAGCCTGCCGCCAAGGGAACGAAGGGGAAGGGCGGCACTCCGCCGACCTCGACGACGCCGACCGACGCGCCGACGACCCCGGTGACACCGGCTACGCCTGCTCAGCCCTAGCGATCGCCTCGGCGAACCAGGGAGGCACCCTGGTCGGCGCGTGCGTCTTCGAATCCACGGTTGCGTGCCACGTCTCGGCCGTCGCGATCAGCTCGCCATTCCGCTCGACGCGATACTCGTAGCGGAACCGCGCACCTCGCACGTCCACGCAGCGGAGGCACACCGTGAGGACGTCGTCGAACGCTGCAGTAGCCCGATACTCGACGTGGAGGCCCGTCGTGAGCGCCTCGAGGCCCTGCTCCTGGATCGCGCGGTAACCCCCTGCGTGCTCGGCCCAGTAGGCGACACGAGCGACCTCGAGCCAGACGACGAACGACGCGTGATGCGCGATCCCCTGCGCGTCGGTCTCGGCGAAGCGGACGCGCACATCGTATGAACTGTGAAACCCCTCGGGCATGCCGCAACAATAGACCGGCAGGGTTCCCTCGTACGGGCACGCGTGCACGGGTGCTATGACTGGGTCATGACACAAGCGACGAAGACTCCAAAGGACGACCGCGACATGATCGCCCGGCTCGCCGACCGGGGCGAGCAGACGATCGCGAAGCTTGTCGACCTCCCCGGTGGGACGAAGGCGCTGAAGGCCGTCAATGACCTCCGCGAGCGCGTTGACGAGCTCGGCAAGAAGGTGCGCGGGATCGACGAGCTCGAGAAGCGCCTGGCGAAGGTCGAGCGCGAACTGGCGACGCTCAAGCGGGCGCAGAAGCCGAAGGCCTCGACTGCGACCCGAGCTCGAAAGGCATCCGAGTAGGTCGTCGGAGGCTCAGATGGCAGCCAAGCGGACGACGGTCGTCATGCGGCTCCAGGGTCCGACGTGGGCACCCGCAGTCGCATCGCGCCCGGAAGCACCTCGAACCGGGCCGGCGTCGTCCCGGGCTGCTCTCCGTCGAGCTCGACGGGCACCGGCTCGGCCGTCTCGACGGTGACAACACGGCCTCGGAGGGCTTCGGCCTTCGGGTGCGGCAGATGCGTGCCGCAGTAGATCTTCGGCATCGTCAGCATCAGGTCTCGCTTCGTCACATCGCCGATCGTGACGACGTCGAGAAGCCCGTCGTCGGCAACGGCGTCGGGGCACATCTTCATCCCGCCGCCGAAGAACCGCCCGTTCGCGACGACGACGTCGAACATCTTCCCGCTGCGGCGTTCGCCGTCAACGCTGAGTTCCGTCTCGACGGCCGACCAGCGTTTGAAGACTGCGAGCGTTGCCCAGAGGTACGACGCCCTCGCTCCGAGCGCCTTCGACGTGTCGTTTGCGCGCTGGGCGATCGCTCCGCTCATCCCCGCACTTGCGACGTTCGCGAAGATGGCGGTTGCGTCGCTTCCGTCCCAGGCGCGGTAGCCGACCCGGCCGAGGTCGATCGTCTTCGTCTCGCCGTCGATCGCGATGCGCGCGGCCGCAGCGACGTCGTTCGGAATGCCGAACGTGCGCACGAAGTCGCCCCCGGTTCCGCTCGGGATCAGCGCCACCGCCGGGGCGTCGTCGAGATCCGCGATCCCGTTCGCGACCTCGTTCAGCGCTCCGTCACCGCCCACGACGACGAGCAGGCGGGCACCACCCGCCGCTGCCTCCCGGGCGAGGACGCCGAGATGCCCGCGGTGCTCGCTGATCAGCGCGTTTCCCTCGAGGCCGACACCCGCGGCCTGATGGGCGAACTCCGGCCAACGGCGCCCGGTGGGGCCGGTGGCCGGGGCCGGATTGACAAGGCAGACGGTCTCGCGCATACGCACCATCTGGCGCCCTGAACAACGACGTCACGGGGTGGAGGGG
>JAJAZN010000043.1 GCA_026785685.1 Thermoleophilia bacterium | reverse complement strand
GGCGAGAGCTCCGGGCTCGTGCTGCCGCTCGACGAATGGTCGGGCTCGACGATCGGCAACGTGCCGATCGGCCAGGGCATCGCCGTGACGCCTCTCCAGATGGTTTCCGCGTACGCAACGATCGGCAGCCGCGGGATCCGGCACACCCCTCGGCTGATCGAGAAGATCGGCACGAAGCGGGTCGCGCCGAAGCGCGGCACGCGCGTGGTCTCGCGGCACACCGCCGACCGGATGATGGCGATGTTCCGCGACGTGGTCGTCGAGGGAACCGGCTCCGAGGCGGCCATTCCGGGCTACACGGTCGCAGGCAAGACGGGCACCGCGCAGAAGGCGGAGAACGGTCGCTACGTGCGCAAGTACGTCGCCTCGTTCGTCGGGCTCGTGCCGGCCAAGAATCCGCGCTTCGCGATACTCGTCATGGTCGATGAGCCGAAGGGCAACATCTACGGCGGTGTCGTTGCCGCGCCCGCCTTCCGCGATATCGCGCGCTTCAACCTCCAGTACCTCGAGGTGCCGCCAGACGCGCCGGAGACGCGCGTTGCGGGAGGCGCCACCAACCCGTAGCTGAGCAATCAAGTGAGGCCACCGGGCAGTTCGCAGGACGGGCGGGACAGCTCCCGCCCCTACAATGATGCCCCGTGAACCTCGACGAACTGACGCGCGTGCTCGCTGCGAGCGAGACCGAGGGCAGCAGAGCCGTCGAGATCACGGATCTCGCCTACAGCGCCGACCGCGTCACACCGGGAGCGGCATTCTTCTGTGTGCCCGGCTCGCACGTCGACGGCCATGACTTCGCCGGCGCCGCGGTCGCCGCCGGTGCCATAGCGCTCGTCGTCGAGCAGCCGCTCGAGATCGACATCCCACAGCTGCTCGTCGACGACGCACGTGCGTCGATGGCGATCGCCGCCGACTACTTCTTCGGCCAGCCTACGCAAGCCCTCGAGGTCGCGGGCGTCACGGGCACGAACGGCAAGACGACCTGCACGTTCCTGCTCCGCTCCGTCCTCGAGGCCGCAGGCCGCTCACCAGGCCTCGTGGGAACCGTCGAATGGGTTGTTGGCGGATCCCACCGGCCAGCGCCGCACACGACCCCCGAGGCGATCGATTTGCAACGCCTCTTCCGCGAGATGCTCGACGCGGGCGATGAGAGCGTCGCCGTGGAGGCCTCCTCCCACGGCTCGGTGCTCCGGCGTCTCGATCGGGTCCGCTTCGACGCTCTCGTCTTCACGAACCTCTCGCAGGACCACCTCGACCTGCACGGGACGATGGAGGAGTACTACCAGGCGAAGCGACGGCTGTTTGCAGGGGCAGCCCCTCCGCCGGCCGCGGTCAACGTCGGTGACGAGTACGGCCGCAGGCTTGCGATCGAACTCGTCGAGTCGGCTCGGGCGCCGGTCGTCACGTTCGGGCTTACCGATGGCGCGGAGGTACGCGCCGAGAACCTCGAGATGGGACAACGCGGGAGCAGCTTTCACGCCGCCGGGATTGGGATCGAAACGCCACTGCGTGGCCGATTCAACGTCGAGAACGTCCTCGGTGTGGTCGCTGCCGCGCTCCTGCTCGACGTCGACGACGACGCGATCGCGGCCGGCATCCGCTCGGTCAGTGGCGTGCCCGGGCGGTTCGAGGCGGTGGACGAGGGGCAGCCGTTCGCACTCATCGTCGACTACGCCCACACGCCGGAGGCGCTCGACATCGTCCTTCAGGCAGCGCGGGAGCTCGGCGAGGGCCGGTTGATCTGTGTCTTCGGTGCCGGCGGCGATCGCGACCGGGGCAAGCGCCCCATCATGGGTGCAGTCGCAGCCCAGCGCGCCGACCACGTCATCGTCACCTCCGACAATCCGCGCAGCGAGGATCCGCTCGCGATTATCCAGGATATCCTCCAGGGAGCGGGGGTCGACGTCGAGATCGACCCCGATCGCCGAAGTGCCATCCATCGGGCGGTCTCTCTTGCCGTCGAGGGTGACGTCGTCGTGATTGCGGGCAAGGGGCACGAGCAGGGGCAGGAGACAGCCGGCGCCGTCGAGCCCTTCGACGACCGCGTCGTCGCGCGCGAGGCGCTTCGCGCCGCAGGGCATCCCGCGTGATCCCGATTCGCTTCGAGGAGATCGAGGCACTCGATCTCGGGAAGCTCGAGTGCCCGCCCGGCTCCGCGAGTGAGGCTGCCTCGATCACGGGAATCAAGGCCGACTCGCGCGTCGTCCGGCCCGGGGATCTCTTCGTCGCTCTCAACACAGGGGTCGAGCACGTGTCCGACGCTGCACGGCGTGGAGCGGCGACGCTCGTCCCGGATGATCAGGAGGCAGCTCTCGCCGCGCTCGCCTCACTCGTACGCTCTCGGAGCGACGCGCGCGTGGTTGCCGTTGTCGGCTCGACCGGGAAGACCTCGACGAAGGACATTCTCGGTGCGCTCTGTAGCGCCCAGACGCCGACGATCTGGGCGGACGCGAGCCAGAACAACGAGATCGGGCTCCCACTCACGGTGTGCCGCCTCGAGCCGGAGACGCGTGTGCTCGTCACCGAGATGGGGATGCGGGGGCTAGGTCAGATTGCGGCCCTCTGCGAGATCGCGCGCCCCGACATCGTCGTCGTCTCCTCGATCGGCCCGGAGCACCTCGAGCTCGTCGGCACCGTCGAGCGCGTCGCCGAGGCGAACGCCGAGGCGATCGTTGCACTTCCTCCGGGTGGGATTGCTGTCGTGCCCTCGGATTCTCCGGAGCTCGAGCCACATCTCGGCCGGACCGACATCGAGATTCGGCGCTTTGACCGGAGGGACGTCGAAGGGGAGGGGAACGCGTGGCGCTTCGCGGTCTCTGGTCGGGAGGTGTCCTTGAGTTTGCCGTTCACCTCCCGTCATATGGCCGAGAACACGCTTGCTGCGCTCATCGCCTACGACGCGCTTGGGCTGTCGCTCGACGAGGCCCAGGAAGGCGCAGACGCGATCAGGCTCTCGCGCTGGCGTGGGGAGGAATTGCACCTCGCGGGCGGCGGCGTTGTTCTCAACGACACCTACAACGCGAACCCGACCTCCATGCGCGCCGCCCTCCTCGACCTTGTCGAACGTGCCGGCTCCCGCCGCCGGGTGGCGATTCTCGGCGAGATGGCCGAGCTCGGCGACGCATCGGCCGGCTACCACGATGAGGTCGGCCGACTCCTCGATGAGCTCGCAATCGAGGTCGTGATTGCCGTCGGCGACGCCGCGGCGGCTTACGTCGGTGATTCGAGCCGTGCGGGTCGTCTCTGCGTGCCTGATGCCGAAGCCGTCGACCGCGCTCTCGAGGTTCTCGCCCCGGGCGACGCAATCCTCGTCAAGGCATCCCGTTCGGTCGGGCTCGAAGGCATCCCGGCCTCGATCGAGAAACGGTCAAGGGCATGGTCCGAGTCCTGATCGCCGGCCTGGTCGCGATGGTGATTGCCATCCTGATCGGCCCCACCTTCATCGACTGGCTGCGCCGGTCCGGCGTCGGCCAGCAGATCCGCGAGGAGGGACCTGCGCGCCACATCGTCAAGCAGGGCACACCGACGATGGGGGGTCTCCTCATCCTGGCGACGGCCGCCGTGCCGTTCCTCATCCTCTCCGTCTACACGTGGCCCGGGGTGACACTCCTCGCGATGACGCTCGGGTGTGCCGCGATCGGGTTCGCCGACGATTACCTGAAGGTGCGCAAGCGCCGCTCGCTCGGCCTCAACGGCCGCTGGAAGATGCTCGGGCTCGTCCTGATCACGATCGGGGTCGGGTGGGTCGTGACCCATGTCGGCTACCTCGACACCGAGATCTACTTCCCGATCATCGACGTCAACATCGACCTCGGGATCTTCTACTTCCCCTTCCTGTTCGTGGTCAGCGCCGGCACCTCGAACGGCGTCAATCTCACTGACGGTCTCGACGGGTTGGCCGCCGGCACGTGCGCAATCTCGCTGCTCACGTTCCTCGCGATCGCAGCGATCTCCTGGATCCGCTCCGGCGAAGTCGGTTCGCGGAGCGACAACTTCCTCGACGTCGCCATCTTCACGGCCGCACTGATCGGTGGTGTGATCGGCTTCCTCTGGTTCAACGCGTTCCCGGCCGAGGTGTTCATGGGCGACACTGGTTCGATGGCGCTCGGCGGCGCGATCGCCGGGCTCGCCGTGATGACGCAGACCGAGGTGCTCCTCATCTTCATCGGCGGCATCTACCTGATCGAGGCACTCTCCGTGATCATCCAGGTCGGAAGCTTCAAACGCACCGGAAAACGCGTCTTCCTGATGGCGCCGATTCACCATCACTTCGAGATGAAGGCATGGTCGGAGACGAAGATCATGGTGCGGTTCTGGATCGTCGGTGCGATTCTGTGCACGATCGGCTTCGTTCTGTACTACCGCTACTACCTCCGCTTCAAGCTGTAGATGAGGGCCTCCCGGGCCACCCTGGTGCCGATCGCCGTCGCGATGGCCGTGATGGCGGTGTGGGGAGCGACACCGATCGTCACGCGGATCGCGCTCGACGACCTGCCGCCCCTCGTGATCGCTTGCCTGCGGACCGTGCTGGCCGGTCTCGTCGCGATCCCGCTGCTCGCGCTCGGCCATCAGGCGATGCCGACGAGCACCGCGTCACGCAAGCTGCTCGTCATCTCCGCCGCCAGCGGCTTCGTCGTCTTTCCCGTCCTCTACACGGTCGGGCAGCAGCGGACGTCAGCGCTCCACGGCGTGATGATCCTGGCAGTGCTTCCCGTCTTCACCGGGGCGTACGCGTCGCTCGTCGCGCGCCAGAGACCACGCCGGGCGTGGCTGATCGGGTGCGCCGTTGCGATCGTCGGAGAGATCGTGCTGATCGGGGGGCGTGGCGCAGCTGCGAACGACGCGACGCTGGCCGGTGACCTGCTCGTCCTGGCCGCCGCTCTCGTCGTGACCGCTGGGTACGTCACGGGCGCGATGCTGCCACCGCGCGGCGTCTCGAGCCTGTCGGCGACATTGTGGGGAGTCGTGCTCGGCAGCGTCCTTCTCGGCCCGCTCGTGGTCGGGATCTTCGTCGCCGACGGTGTGCCGGATGCGAGCGGTGAAGTCCTGGGGGGCGGTTGTCTTCCTGGCCCTCCTGACGTCGATCCTCGGCTACTTCGGCTGGTACTGGGCGCTCGACCGGGGCGGGATCCAGCGGATCGCCACGTTCCAGTTCCTGCAGCCGGTCTCGGGCTTCATCCTCGCCGCGCTCGTGCCCGACGAGCACGTCACCGTGCCGATCGCGGTCGGCGGAGCGCTCATCGTCGGTGGGGTGGTGATCGCGCAGCGGGCCTAGCGTTGGTGCCCTACGCTTCATCGATGGCTGGATCTCCCGCGCACGCTCTCGTCGTCGGCCTTGCGCGCTCGGGGCGCGCGGCGGTTGCAGCACTTCGATCCGAGCGCGTCGAAGTCGTCGCCTTCGACGCCGAGCGCGGCGTGGATCCCGCGGGACTCGACGCCGAGGTCCATCTCGGCGCGTGGGCGGACGTCGTTCTGGACGGGATAGACCTCGTGGTCAAGAGCCCCGGCGTACCGAGCGACGCCCCGCCGGTCGTCGCGGCCCGCGCCCAGAACATCGAGATCATCTCCGAGATCGAGCTCGGTGCCCGGCTGCTCCCGAACCCGATCCTCGGCGTCACGGGCACGAACGGCAAGACGACGACGACCGCGCTCCTCGGCGCGATGTTCGACGCCGCCGGGATCCCGGCCGAGGTGGCCGGGAACATCGGCCGACCGCTGACGAGCCTCGTCGGCACTGCCGACCCCGACGTGTGGATCGTCTGTGAGCTCTCGTCGTTCCAGCTCGAGGACATCGACACGCTGCGCCCACGGATCGCCGTCTTCCTCAACATCGAACCCGACCACCTCGACCGGCACGGGACGTTCGAGGCGTACCGCGCCGCCAAGCTGCGCATCTTCGAGAATCAGCGCGTCGATGATCTCGCGATCGTTCCCCGAGCCTTCGGGCTAGTACCGGGGGCTGCACGGCGGATCGAGTTCGACGGGGGAGATCCGCTACCCGCCGAGCCGCTGATTCCCGGCGCGCACAATCGTGAGAACGCGGCCGCTGCTGTCGCGGCTGCCCGTGCTGCCGGCATTCCCGACGAGGCAATCGCCGAGGCCCTGCGGACATTCTCCGGTGTCGAGCACCGGATCGAGGAGATCGCGACGATCGCCGGAGTGCGCTACGTGAACGATTCGAAGGCGACGAACGTCGCAGCCGCGCTGCGGGCTCTGGCCTCGTTTGCCGGCACACGGAAGCTCGTGATCCTCGGCGGCCGTGGCAAGGCGGAGCCCTACGCATCGCTGGCCGAGGCGTTCGCGTCGGGCGATCGCGCATACCTCATCGGCGAGGCGACGGAGGTGATGGCCGCTGCACTCGAAGCGGCCGAAGTGGCGTTCGAGCGCAGCGGCGACCTCTCGAGGGCCGTCGCCGCAGCTGCTCGGGAGGCACGCGAAGGCGACGTCGTCCTCCTCTCACCGGCCTGCGCGAGCTTTGACCAGTTCGCGAGTTACGAGCAGCGTGGGGAGGAGTTCGGGAAGCTGGTGCAGAAGCTCACGGGGTGATAAAGGAGACGGTGAAGTCACGAACAGGAGGACAGCTCGAACAACGCCTCCTCGTTCTCGTCACCCTCGGGCTCGTCGCATTCGGGCTCGTGATGGTGTTCAGCGCCACCTCGGCGTCCGCCGCGCTCGGGGCAGGCGACCCGATGACGTTCCTCCTCAAGCAGGGCTCGTACGCCCTCGTCGGGCTGGTTCTCCTCGCGCTCGCCTCGAAGTTCGACTACCACCGACTTCGAGCGCTCGCGCCCGTGTTGCTCGTCGGCGCGCTCGTGCTGTGCATCGCCGTCGTGGCAATCGCGCCACCGATCAACGGCGCGCGCCGCTGGTTCCTCGTCGGGCCGATCAGCGTGCAGCCGTCGGAGCTCGCGAAGATCGCAGTCTGCATCTGGGCATGCGCGCTGCTCGCGCGGCGCCCGACCCCCCGCACGGTGGGCGAGCTGATGAAGCCGCTCGGCCTCGTCGTGATCCTCTTCTCGGGTCTGATCATGCTCCAGCCCGATCTCGGGACAACCATCTCCCTCAGTGTCATGGTCGCCGGCATCCTCCTCGTCTCCGAGGTTCCGTTCCGGCTCCTCGCGCTCGTCGGCTCGATCTCCCTCGCGCTCGGGGCCGTGGCGATCTACGCCGCTCCCTACCGCCGCGAGCGGTTCCTGAGCTTCCTCGATCCCTGGCAGGACCCCCAGGGAGCCGGTTTCCAGACCGTGCAGGCGATCATCGGCATGGGCTCGGGCGGGATCACGGGTGAGGGACTCGGGCGCGGCGTCTCAAAGGTCTTCTACATCCCCGAAGCGCACACCGACATGATCTTCGCGATCATCGGCGAGGAGCTCGGTCTGATCGGCACGACGGCCGTGATCGTCGCGTTCGGGGTGTTCGCGTGGGCGGGCTTCAGGGTTGCCCTCCATTGCCGCGATCCGTTCGGCAAGCGGCTCGCCGCCGGGCTGACGACGCTGATTTGTGGGCAGGCTGCAATCAACCTCTGCGCCGTCCTCGGGATCGCCCCGCTGACCGGAATTCCGCTCCCGTTCGTGTCGTACGGAGGCTCCTCGCTCATCGTGCTGCTCGCTGCCGTCGGAGTTCTCCTTAACATCGCTGTGAATGACAGAGTCGTCGAAGCTCGTAGTCGTGATCGCAGCGGGAGGAACCGCAGGTCACATCAGGCCCGCTCTCGCAGTCGGGGAAGCGCTGCGCGCGCGCGGGGCGAGCGTGACGTTCGCCGGGAGTCCCGACCGCGTCGAGTCGCGGCTGGTTCCTGAAGCCGGCTTCGAGTTCGACCCCTTCGAGATCAGCGGCTTCCCCCGGAAGCCGTCCGTCGAGCTCCTCAGGGCGCTCTGGCGCGCGGGCAAGGCGCCGTTTGCCTGCAGGGCGATCCTGAAGCGCCGGCAGCCTGACGTCGTCCTCGGCGGCGGCGGGTACGTCGCTGGGCCGATGGTGCTCGCGGCGCGGCTCTCGCGGATTCCTGCCGCCCTCACGGAGGCCGACGCTCACCTCGGCCTCGCGAATCGGCTGGCAGCGCCGTTCGCGTCGAAGCTCTTTCTTGCCTACGAGATCCCGGGGCACGATGGCAAGAAGGTCGAGGTCGTCGGACGGCCTCTGCCCCTCGCGCATCTCGGCGCGAGTCGCGAGGACGCTCGCGAGCGCTTCGGTCTCGGACAGGACGTCCCCGTAGTGGCGGTGTTCGGTGCGCTCGCGGGCGCGACGTCGCTGAACGAGATGGCAGCGGAGGCCTGGGGAGACGCCGGGCCGGCCGTCGTCCACGTCTCGGGCGAGCGAGACTACGCGACCCTGCAGGCGAGGGTGCACCGCCCGGACTACGTGCTCATGTCACAGACCGATCATTTCGGAGACGTACTCGCCGCAGCCGACGTTGCAGTCTCCCGCGCCGGCGGAACCGTGTGGGAGCTCGCTGCAGCAGGAACAGCCTCGATTCTTGTCCCGTATCCCCACGCAACGGCCGACCACCAGACGCTCAACGCCCACCATTTCGAGCGTGGGGGCGGCGCCATCGTCGTCCCCGACTCGGAGATCCAATCGGTGCCGGCGCTCGTGGCCGAGCTGCTTGCCGATCCCGCGCGGCTCGCGCGGATGAGGACTGCGATGCTCTCGATGGCGCGGGTCGACGCCGCCGACAGGATCGCCGAGGGGTTGATCGAGCTTGCCGGACGCTGACCTTCCACTCCGCGGACGTCGAATCTACTTCGTCGGCATCGGCGGGTCGGGGATCTCCGCCTACGCGAACGCGGCGCGCGCTCTTGGTGCGGAGGTTCGCGGTTGGGAGGTTCGTGACACGATCTTCCTGGGATCGCTCGAGGGAGTCGAGGTCGACATCGGCGGCGAGCCTGCACCGCCCGCGGGGTGGGAGGTCGTCGTCTCGACCGCTCACATGCACCGCATTGAGGGGACGCCACGTGCGGCGTTCCTTGCCGAGCTCGTCGCTGCGCAGCCGTCGATCGTCGTCGGAGGCGCACACGGGAAGACGACGACAGCCGCGATGATCGCGTACGTGCTCCACGAGACCGGCCGGGATCCCGCGTGGATCATCGGCGGCCTCGTGCCGCAGCTCGGCGGCAACGCGGGTGCGGGCTCGGGTTGGCTCGTCGTGGAAGGCGACGAATCGGATCGCTCGATCGGCTCTCTGGTGCCGCAGATCGCCGTCGTGACGAACATCGAGCTCGACCATCATGCGTCCTATGCCTCGGAGGCCGAGCTCGTGGAGTTCTTCGACGGCTGGCTCGACGGCATCCCGCATGTCGTTCGGAGCTGGGAACTCGCGCCCGCAGAGCTCGAGTTGTCGGTGCCCGGTGATCACAACCGCCAGAACGCGGCGGCGGCGCTCGCGGCGCTCGAGCTCGCTGGTGTTGCGCGCGCCGATGCCGAGGCGGCGATCGTGGGATTCACCGGCGTCGGTCGCCGGTTCGAGCTCGTCGGCGAGGCCCGGGGCGTCACGGTGATCGACGACTATGGCCACAATCCGACCGAGCTCGAGGCAACGTTACGGACGGCTCGATCGTTGACGGAAGGTCGGGTGATCGCCGTTTATCAGCCGCACGTCGTCGAGCGCACGCGACAGCTCCATGCCGAGCTCGGGGCAGCTCTCGGGCTCGCCGACATCGCGATCGTGACGGACATCATCGGGGCTCGTGATGCGCCGAGAGATGGCGTCACCGGGAAGCTCGTCGTCGACTCGCTGCCGCCGCATGTCCGTGCCGGCTGGGCTCCGCGGTATGAGGATGCCGTAGCCCTCACGCTCGCGTGGGCGCGCCCGGGTGATCTCGTGATCACGTTCGGCGTGGGGGAGCCGTGGAAGATCGCACGGTCGATTGTGGACGGGCTCGCCCGATGATTTCCGCCGCCCCGCCCTTTCGAGAGGACGTGCTGCTCGCCCGCCTGACGACAATCGGCACCGGTGGGCCGGCACGTGCGTATGCAGAGCCGGCAACGCTCGCGGAGCTCGAGCGGGCACTTGTTGCTGCCCGCGAGCGCGGGCTCGCAGTCGCAACGGTCGGCCTCGGCTCGAACATGCTCGCCGCCGACACGGGTGTCGAGCGGCTCTTGCTGCGCCTGAACGGCGAGCTTGCATCGGCGCGCGCCGAGAGGACGCTACTTGTCGCCGGCGGCGGCGCCACGAACGCCGTCTGCCTCCATCGTGCACGCGACGCAGGGCTCGGTGGATTCGAGTTCGCCTGCGCGATCCCGGGGACGGCAGGCGGTGGCGTCTGGATGAACGCGGGAGCGTACGGGAGCGATTGGAGCGCGATCCTCGTGCGAGCGCTCGTCGCAACCGCGGACGGTACGGGCTGGCTGACGGCGAGCGAACTCGGCTTCTCCTACCGCCACTCGAACCTCGAGCACGGTCACGTTGTCGCGGCAGTCGAGTACCAGCTTGTCGAACGCGACCCGCAGGAGATCCGTGCGAAGGTGAAGAGCCTCGTGGAGCGGCGCAAGGCGACGCAGCCAACGACGAAGCGGACCTTCGGCTCCGTTTTCAAGAACCCCGAGGGTGAGCTCGGCGCGGGCAGGATGCTCGAGCTGTGCGGTCTCAAGGGGTATCGCCACGGCGGCGCCCTGATCTCACCGATGCACGCCAACTTCATCGAGAACGCGGGAGACGCGACGACAGCCGACTGCCTGGCGCTGATGGCAGAGGCGCGACGGCGAGCGCACCTCGAGTACGGCGTCGAGCTCGAGCACGAGGTGGTCTTCCTCGGAGATCTGACCCTCCCGGCAACGTAGGAGCCTGCCCTCGCGCGGCGAAAACGGTCCCGTGGCCGACGGGGGATCAGACCAGCGTGGATCGCGCACACGTGCGCGCCCTCGAGCCGTCGCTGCTCCTGCGCCGCGCCGGTTCGGACCGGAGCGCGTCGAGATGGCTCGCTTCATCCCGACGGGCCGCTCGCTTGTGACGGCGTTCCTGATCGTCGCCGGCGCAATGGTCGCGTGGTTCGTGGCGCGCGAGACCCCTGTCTTCTCCGTCCAGACGATCGAGGTAGCGGGCGCGCCCACGGGAGTGAGCTCCCAGGTGAAGCGGTCGCTCCGCACGACCGACGGGGCAAGCCTGCTCAAGTTCGACACAGCCGCCGCACACCAAACGGTGCTTGCGCTCCCGACTGTCGCGGCGGTGCGATTCGACCGAGCCTTCCCGCACACCCTCAGGGTCATCGTCGTTCCCGAACAGGCCGTCGCCGTCGTGCGGCAGGGGGCGAGCTCGTACCTCGTCGCCGAAAGCGGCCGCGTCATGGCAACGGTCGAGCGTCGCGATCGACCGGCGCTAGCCCGAATCTGGATCAAACGTGACGTCCAGCTGCAGGTCGGCGCGCGTGCCGAGGGCGATCTTTTCGCCGCCGTCGTAGCCGTCGCTCCGCTCGTCGGATCGGAGTTCCCAGGCCGCGTCAGCTCGGTCACGGCAACACCGTCGTCCCTCACGCTCCGGCTTCGATCAGGACTCGAGCTTCGCCTGGGAGACCCGGTCGGCGTGGCGCTGAAGCTCGCTGTCGCAGCCCGTGTGATCCCCTTACTCACGTCCGAGACGATCTACCTCGACGTCGCGGTGCCGGAACGACCGGTGTCCGGAACCCTCAACTCTAAGGTTGAGCTTGAGGTTGCGACCTCGACTCAACCTTGAGGTTTCTGTTGACAATGCCGACAAGGAGTCCGTACCCTGGCTCCGAAAGCCAGTACTGACATACTCCCTAGCTCGATCAGAGCTTGACGTCCAGGTAGGTTGAGGTGAGACATTCATGAACACACAAGGTGGGAACTACCTCGCAGTGATCAAGGTCGTCGGCGTTGGCGGCGGCGGCACGAACGCGGTCAACCGCATGGTCGAGTCGGGCCTCAGCGGGGTCGAGTTCATTGCCGTGAACACGGACGCCCAGGCGCTCCTGATGACCGATGCCGACGTGAAGGTCCACATCGGCTCGAAGGCGACGCGCGGGCTTGGCGCCGGGGCGGATCCGTCGGTCGGTCTCGCCGCTGCACAGGAAACGCGCGACGAGCTGAAGGAGGCTCTGAAGGGCGCCGACATGATCTTCGTCACCGCCGGCGAGGGCGGCGGTACGGGTACGGGCGCGGCACCGGTCGTCGCCGAGCTCGGCCGTGAGCTCGAAGCACTGACCGTCGGTGTCGTCACGCGTCCGTTCGGGTTCGAGGGGCGACGGCGCGCCGAGCAGGCCGAGCAGGG
>JAJAZN010000042.1 GCA_026785685.1 Thermoleophilia bacterium | reverse complement strand
TCGGGGGCGGGTGGTGGTTCACGCGGGGGCCGCGAGCACGGGTTGCGGCATTCCGAGTGCTGGTCTAGGGGTTCCTACCCCTGGAGGTTCTGGTCCTGCGCCCATGGGGCGCAGCCCATGGTTACGTCGATCCAGATCTCTACCGGCCACTACTGATCGGGCGCGTACTGCCGCTGCCAACGCCGACTCCGACCGTCGTCCACCTGATTCAGTACGGCGCTGTCGCCGTGGCCGTGGCACTCGTCGTGCTCGTCGCCGCCAACCGTGCGCCGCGCGTCCAGACCTGGCTCGGCGCGGGTGTGTTCCTCCTCTACCTGCAGTGGATGGTGGTCAGCTTCTCGTACGGGAAGGTCGACCATGACCGTTTCGCCTTTCTGGTCGCCCTCGCGGTGCTGCCAACGGCGGGCCGGGCAGCACTGCGCGACATGACCCCGTCGCAGAGCGCCGGTTGGGCGCTCCGAATGGTGCAGGTGGGGGTGGTGTCGACGTACTTTCTCGCGGCGGTCGCCAAAGTTCGGTTCGGAGGTTGGGCGTGGGTCAACTCCACCACGATCGCACGCGCAGTGATCCGCCGCGGAACAATGTTTGCTGATCCCCTTCTGCAGATGCCCTGGACCCTGCAGTTGTCTCAGTGGTTCATCGTTACCCTCGAGTTCATCTCGCCCGCGTTGCTCTTCGTCCGGCCCAAGGTGCAGCAGTATGCGGTGGCTTTCCTGGTTTCCTTCCACGTGGTGACGTTCATCATGATCAGAATCATCTTCATGCCACATGTGGTGTGCCTCGCGGCCTTCCTGCCGCTCGAGCGCATTCTCAACCGCCCGGTGAAGTAGTCGCTCCCGCCGGCCAGGCTGCGCGCAGCGCATCACGCGTGTCGTGCAGCGACTGAGGCATCACCTTCGTTTGCGCAACTACCGGCATGAAGTTGGTATCGCCACCCCAGCGTGGCCCCACGTGCTGATGGAGGTGGGCCGCGATGCCGGCGCCGCCCACTGAGCCTTGGTTCATGCCGAGGTTCAGGCCGTGGGGGCTCAGAGCGGTCTGCAGCGCGGCGATCGTCTGCTGAGTGAGGTCTGCGACCTCGTGGGCCTCCCCCGTCGTGAGGTCGACGTAGCTGGCCACGTGCCGATAGGTGCAGACCAGCGTGTGACCCGAATTGTATGGATAGAGGTTCAGCACCACATAGGCATGCTGACCGCGCGCAACGACCAGGGATGTCTCGGCTGCCTCAGTCGGCGCTCGACAGAAGGGACAGCTGTCACCGGCTTCGGACGACTCAGGACGGTTCTCGCCCTGGATGTACGCGAGCCGGTCCGGCGCCCACAGCCGCTGCATGCCGTCGGGGTCCGGTGTCATGTCCGGTGTCATGAGGAGAGCGTCCCTACGCTCGACGCTCGACCACGTCGGAGACGATGCGCTCGACTGCGTCGGCAATGGGGATGCCGTTCTCCTGAGTGCCGTCCCGGAATCGGAAGGACACGGCAGCATTGCTGACGTCCTCATCGCCAGCCAGCAGCATGAAGGGGATCTTCTGCTTTTGCGCCGTGCGGATCTTCTTCTGCATCCGGTCGTCGGATGCATCCACCTCCACGCGGATACCCCGAGCGTGAAGTTGGCGCGCAACGCCCTGCAGGTACTCGACGTGCGCGTCCGAGATCGGGATACCGACCACCTGCACCGGTGCCAACCAGGCGGGGAACGCTCCCGCGTAGTGCTCCAGCAGGACGGCGAAGAATCGCTCGATCGAGCCGAACAATGCGCGGTGGATCATCACTGGCCGTTGCCGGGAGCCGTCCGCGGACTGGTACTCCAGGTCGAACCGCTGCGGCAAGTGGAAGTCGACCTGGTTCGTCGACATCTGCCAGGTGCGCCCGATCGCGTGCTTGGTCTGGACCGAGTTCTTCGGACCGTAGAACGCGGCTCCACCTTCGTCCATGACGAGGTCGAGGTTCTGATTCTCGGCCGCCAGCCGCAACATTTCGGTGGCTTCGGCCCACTCAGCATCCGCACCGACGTACTTCTCGTCGTTACGCGTGGACAACTCGAGGTAGAAGTCGTCGAGTCCGTAGTCGCGGAGCAGTTCGAGGACGAAAGTCAGCAAGCTGTCGAGCTCTGCCGGCATCTGCTCCTTGGTGCAATAGATATGGGCGTCATCCTGGGTCATTCCACGCACCCGAGTGAGACCGTGGACGACTCCCGACTTCTCGTAGCGATACACCGACCCGAACTCGAAGAGACGCATGGGCAGCTCGCGGTAGGAGCGTCCGCGCGACCGGTAGATCAAGTTGTGAAACGGGCAGTTCATCGGCTTCAGGTAGTAGTTCTGCCCGGGACGCCGAATGTTCCCTTCGTCGTCGTAGTCCGCGTCGAGGTGCATCGGCGGATACATTCCGTCGGCGTACCACTCGAGATGTCCGGAGGTCTCGAACAGCGCCTGCTTGGTGATGTGCGGCGAGTAGACGAACTCATACCCCGACTCTTCATGCCGGCGTCGCGAGTAGTCCTCCATCACCCGGCGCACGGTGCCGCCTTTGGGGTGGAAGACGGCCAGCCCAGAGCCGATCTCGTCCGGGAAGGAAAAGAGATCGAGCTCGGCACCCAAACGTCGGTGGTCGCGGCGCTCAGCCTCCTCCAAGAAACGCAGGTGCGCGACCAGTTCGTCTTTGGTTGGCCAGGCTGTGCCGTAGATGCGTTGCAGCTGCGGATTCTGCTCGCTGCCGCGCCAATACGCGGCGGCCGAACGCATCAGCTTGAACGCGGGAATGAGCCGAGTGGACGGTAGATGCGGCCCACGGCAGAGGTCTTGC
>JAJAZN010000041.1 GCA_026785685.1 Thermoleophilia bacterium | reverse complement strand
GCAGATCACCGGCGCCGACATCACGTCGCGCACAACGGTGTCGCGCGACCGGCGGCCCTCGACGGCGATCCTCCGAAGGTAGTCGCGCTCGGTGAAGATTCCCGCGATCTCGGTGCCGTCCGTGACGAGCAGCGCACCGACGTTCGCCGCGACCATGGCCTTGACCGCTTCGAACACCGTCGCGTCGCCGCCGATCTCGATCACGGCGCTGCCCTTGTCGGCGAGGATCTCGGAGACGACGTGCATCGATCGATTGTGCGCCTTGGCACTTTAACTTGTCAAGAATCACACCCTCTCGGGAAGCTTCCGCGCGCACGGCTAGGATGCCCGGGTCTGGCGACGTGGCCGAGTGGTTAGGCAGAGGCCTGCAAAGCCTCGTACACCAGTTCGAATCTGGTCGTCGCCTTGTTTCAGCGCAGGGACGGGCACCGTCGGGATCGGTCTCTACACTCGGGCGCTCATGATCGAGCACCACCCTGCTCCCGCACCGCGCGCCGTCGGATCGGCCTCAACCACCGAGCCGTGCTGGCGCTGCGGCACCGCCATGGAGTGGCGCCACGCGACGCTCCAGTGTCCACGCTGCCACTTCAAGATTGGGTGCTGCGAGGGGACGACCGCAGAGTGCTCGCCGCAAGATCGTTAGCCTCATCGGGATGACCGATCTCGCAACGATGCTTTCGGCCGAACGGCTCGTGGATCTGACGCAGCCCCTCGGTCCCGCCACTACCCTGTGCGCCGGGTCGACGCCGTTCAAGGCAACGACTCTTGCGGAGTACGACTCCGGCCCGGGGTACCTTCGCGAGCTCCAGGTTCCCGAGCACGCCGGAACGCACCTCGACGCGCCGGCGCACTTCTCGCCCCACGGCGCACGCGTCGACGCGATCCCGATTGCATCCCTCGTGCGACCCGCGGTCAAGCTCGATGTTCGCCCCTGGGTGAACGGTGATCCAGCAGCTCTCGTCGACGCCGCGATGATCCGCGAGCTCGAGGATCGCGACGGTGTGATCGAGGCCGGAACCGCCGTGCTCGTTCATACGGGATGGGACGCGTTCTGGGACGACCCAGCGCGGTACATGGGCGATCCCGGCCCCGCGTTCCCTGGCCTCGCACGCGATGCGGCCGAGCTGCTCGTCGAGCGTGGCGTCGTCGGGCTCGGCATCGACACCCTCGGCGTCGACCCCGGATCCTCCACCGACTACCCCGTTCACCTGACGACGCTCCCCGCCGGAATGTGGCATCTCGAGGGGCTGATCGAGCTCGGGCGCGTCCCGGCCCGGGGGGCGTGGCTCGTCGCCGCGCCGCTGAACCTCGTGGAGGGGTCGGGAACGCCGGCTCGCGTGTTCGCGATTCTGCCGTCGGATGGCTGAGCCAGACGCGGCGGTCACGATCCGCCCCATCCGACCCGACGAGTGGCGCCGCTGGCGCGAGACACGCCTACGGATGTTGCGGGATGACTCCGACTTCTTCGCCACGCGCTACGACGACATGGTGCGGGAGCCCGACGCGACGTGGCGCGAGTGGGTCGCCGAGGCCGCAGCCGGTGAAGACAAGACACTTTTCATCGCCGAGGACGGTGACGCCTGGCTCGGCGTCGTCGGCGCGTTCGTGCGCATCAACGCGCGCGAGGTGCAGCTCATCTCGATGTGGGTCGACCCGGAAGCGCGGGGCCGCGGCGTCGCGCGCGATCTCATTCGCGCAGTCGCCGCCTGGACTCTCGGCCGCGGATCGGCACGTGTCGTTCTCTTCGTGCAGGAGGCGAACACGCCGGCGAGGAGGCTCTACGAGCGCGCCGGCTTCCGCGTTACGGGCGACCGGGCCCCTGCGAGCGCCGGTCGCAGTGCGTTCAAGCTCGTGCTCGCGGCTCCTGTCGCCGATCTCCTCACGTAGGGTGGAATCCGGGCGAATGCCGTTGACACCTTCACCATCCCACGGCGACGAGCGCCAAGGCCCCCGACCGCTCACCGCGATCGTGACGATCGTTCTCGCGCTCATCGTCCTGCTCGCCGGTAGCGCGTTCCTGCCGCGGTGGTGGTCGCACCGGGTCGCCGACCAGGCAAACGGCAGCTTCACGAGCGGAATCGGACTCGGTCTGTTCTACGGCTTCGCGTTCACACTGGTCGCGCTGATCGTGCTCTGGGTGGGGCTCCGACGCATCCGTAGCTGGAAGGGTCGCCTGCTCCTGCTCGGCGTTGCCCTCCTCATCTCCTCGCCGAACCTTCTCACTCTCGGGATCGTCCTCGGCCCAGGTCGAGCGGCTCATGCGGGAGAGCGCACCCTCGATGTGGACGCTCCCGGGTTTCGCGCGAGCAGCCTGATCGGCTTTCTGATTGCCGTGCTCGTCGTTCTCGTCATCGGGATGATGCTGCGATCTCGACGTCGCTCCAGGAATGATGCCGACGCGCTCCGCAGGGAACTGGCCGAGACTCGGCGATCGCCGGACGATCATTAGCGGTACCACCACGTTCAGGCGCGCTTCCCGATCCGACGCTCCGAACCCGCGGACGGCGGCGGGCTAGGCGATCGTCCGACCGCCGACGAGCACTGACGCGACCGCAAAGTCGTCATCGAGAATGACGATGTCCGCCGCCGCTCCCGGGCGGAGAATGCCGATGTCGTTACGGCCCAGGATACGTGCAGGCGTCCGGGTAACGGCGTCGACCGCCTCGACGATCGGGACGCCGAGCTCGATGAGCATGCGCAACCCCCAAGCGAGCGGACGTGCGGCGCCTGCGAGCGCTCCGTCGTCGTCCCGGGCCACGCCGCCCTCGACGGTGATGTGCACCGTGCCGAGGCTGAACGAGCCGTCCCCCATTCCACCCGCCGCCGTGACGTCGGAGACGAGCGCGATGCGGCCCCGGGCCGCGCGCCACGTGGCAAGGATCGTTTCGGGCGCGAGGTGCACTCCGTCGGCAATCAGCTGGACGACGACGTCGTCGCGCACGAGCGCTGCACCCACGACGCCGGGATCGCGCTGCCCGAAAGGCCGCATCGCGTTGAAGAGGTGCGTCACGGTTCGGGCGCCCTGGTCGAAGGCTGCGTGGGCCGTTGCCGCGTCGGCGTCCGTGTGCCCGAGCGAGACGGTGATGCCGCTGCCGAGCAGGCTGTCGATGAGCTCACCCGCTCGCGGCAGCTCGGGAGCCAGCGTCACCATGCTCACTGCCGAGCCGGCAACGAGGTACGAGGCAAGGAGGTCGAGGTCGGGCCGCCGGAGATGCTCCGGAGGATGGGCGCCCGGACGCTCGGAGCTGAGGAACGGTCCTTCGAGATGCGCACCGAGAATCCGCGCTGCCGCTCCGCCGCTCGGCGGAGCGGCGGCGCACTCCCCGATCGTCGAGAGCGCGAGTCGCATCAGCTCGGCCGGCGCGGTGATCAGCGTCGGCTGGTACCAGAGCACTCCCGTCCGGGCGAGCTCGACGCCAAGCTTCTCCACCTCGTCGCCGGTCGCGTGGAGAAGGTCGATGCCACGGAAGCCGTTGACCTGCAGGTCGACGAGCCCCGGAATCGCGATCCCGGACCGGCCACCCGCCAGCCCGACCTCTGCGATCCTCCCGTTCTCGATCTCGACGTCGCCCCTCACGAGTGACCCGTCGACGACGGCTGCGGCAACCCCGAGCTTCACGGGCATAGCCTACGGGGCCGCTCGAGGCGGTGCGCGCCTCGGCGTACCTGACGGGCCATGAGCTGCTCGTCGGTGGAGGGCTGACGATCAACGTACTACGTCGCATGCCCCCGGGCCGCCTCGTACGAGCCGATCAGCGCCTCAACGGACGACTGTGCGAGGATCGGGATCACCGCCTCGGGGAGGAATCGATCGAGGCTCTTGAAGCGCAGGCACGACTTCCCGAAGTCGAGCTTCATGCCGACGTTCGCGTAGGCGTCGCGGAGGCGCTGCGTGCCGTCGGGGTCGATGTACGCGCACATGAGGTAGAGGCTCGTGACCTGCTTCTGCGCCGCGAGGCCCGCAACGTTCAGCGGTTGCCCGTTGTACGTGTCCGGGTACCGCTCGAGCGGTATCTCCCAGCTGATCATCCCCCAGCGCATCGTCTCGTCGAAGCCGGCCGGGAGATGTTCGTTGACGAGATCGCGCACCACCGAAACGACGACCGCCCGCTCAGGCGGTAGCTC
>JAJAZN010000040.1 GCA_026785685.1 Thermoleophilia bacterium | reverse complement strand
GTCTTGCCGTGGAACGTGAACGAGAGGGTCTTCCCTCGATCAATCCGCTCCCCCGGACGCTCGGAAAGCCTCACGTCGCCCCATCTAACGTCTTCTGCGCCCCAGAAGACTTCTCCGGATGCCAGGTCTTCTCGACCTCGTTCGTGTACGTGTGCCGCTCGGCCATGAACCAGTCCTCGCACGTGCGGCAGAACCACCACTCCCGCTGCGTACCCCAGACGTTGCGCCGGAAGTAGATGTACTCGTTCAACTCGCGCACCGTCGGCGTCGAGGTCGGGCGCTTGGTCGTCTCACCGGCGCAGCGAAGCTCCTGCACTTAGCGCGGGCCACAGTTGGGACAGGTGACGAGCATGGACACGGTTTTGCGTACCTCGGTTATTGCGCAAGGCGGGATAGCGTGCTACTAGTGGAAAGAGAATAGCGCGATGCCACGTACCGGTCAACCCTCCACCCGAGATGTCGAAGCGACGGTTCGCGCCGTCGAGATCCTCGATGCGCTCGCAGACGGGGGCGAGCTCGGCACGAGCGAGGTGGCGAGGCGGACGGGGATCAGCCCGAGCACGGTCTCTCGGCAACTCGGAACCCTGACCCGCGTCGGGCTCGTGGAGCACGTCACCGCGACGGGGCGCTACCGGCTCGGCGTGCGAACGCTTTCGTACGCGAACGCCGTGCTCGGTCGCCTTAACCTCCGCGCCCTTGCGCGCCCCCACCTCGAGGCGCTCGTACACGAGGTCGGCGAGACGGCGACGTTGTCGATCCCGGGCGAAGCCGACGCGATCACGGTCGACTTCGTCCCGACCGACCGCTACCTCCAGGGCGTGACGCGCCTCGGCCGACCGAGCGTCGGCCATGCCTCGTCGGCCGGCAAGGTGATGCTCGCGTTCGGCGACGTCAGCACACCGCGAACCAAGCTCACGGCATTTACGCCGCGCACGATCACGGATCCCGCCGCGCTCGTGGCCGAGATCGACCGGGTGCGCGAGCAAGGCTACGCCGAGGCGATCGAGGAGCGAGAGGTCGGCCTGAGCGCGATCGCGGCACCCGTGTGGGGCGCCGACGCCGAGCTCGCAGCCGTCGTAGCCCTCCAGGGGCCAACGAGCCGATTCGACCGCGAGGCGATCGCCGCAGCCGTTCCACTTCTCGCCGTCTGTGCCGAACGCATCTCCGTCGCACTTGGCTGGCATCCCGCTCATGGCAATTGAATCCCGCGGTGGACGATTCGGGCTTGACAGCGACCCCCCTGCGAGCGTAGACACGTGGTGACACGATACGCACCGCGGTCGTGGCACCCACACTGTTTCCGATCGTCCATCTGAAAGAGGAGGCCTCCGTGGCAACCGATCTCGACCGCTTCGTCGCCGCCGCGGGTCGCGACAAGATCGTCGCCGACGTCCGGCGGCGCATTGACGCCGAGGGAATCACCTACATCTACTACCAGTTCATCTCGGTGACCGGCCGCATCATGGGCAAGGGCGTTCCCGCGCCACACTGGGAGAGCATGGCTGCGAAGGGGTTCCAGCTCGTCTACGGCTCAACGGCAAACCTGTTCACGGATCGCCACGGCGACTACATCGGCTACGGCCCGGAGGCAGCCGAGTTGGTCGGCATCCCCGAGCCCGAGACGTTCGAGGTGCTCCCCTGGGATAGCAAGGTCGCCCGCGTCTGGTGCACCCTCTTCCGCAACCGGGAGGAGCAGGAGGCTCCGGGGTCCTTCCTGAGCGCCGACTGCCGCGGCAACCTGAAGCGCATCCCGGCCGAGTTCGAGGCCGCGACCGGTCTCCACCTGCGCGCAGGCACCGAGCCCGAGATGATGTGGCTCAACATGAAGGAGGACGGCACGCCCGACGTCAGCGGCGTCACGAAACCGTACTGCTACCACATCGACCAGTTCAGCCAGCTCCAGCCGATCATCCACAAGGTCGTCGACTACGGGCAGGCACTAGGGCTCGACATGATCCAGGGCGATCACGAGGACGCGCCCGGCCAGATCGAGCTCAACTTCAACTACGACCGCGCCGAGCGCACGGCGGACAACCTCTCGACCTACCGCCAGATCTGTAAGCAGGTCGGTCGTGAGCTCAACGTCTTCCCGTGCTTCATGCCGAAGCCGTTCATGGGCGTCTCGGCGAACGGCTGCCACCACAACATCTCCCTCTGGCGGGGCGACGTGAACGCCTTCTTGCCGGAGACGGCCGACCAGCGCCTCCCGAGCCAGGTCGGCCTGTGGGCGATCGGCGGCATTCTCGAGCACCTCGGCGCGCTGACAGCGATCTCATCGCCGACCGTGAACTCGTATCGCCGGCTCTGGGACACGGGCTTCTGGGCGCCGGTCTTCGCCGACTGGGGCTTCCAGAATCGCACGACGGCCCTGCGCGTTTCGGCCCCCGGACGGTTCGAGTACCGCTCGGTCGACTCGGCGGTGAATCCCTATCTCTCGATGTCCGCCCTGATCATGGCCATGCGGGACGGCATCGACAACAAGATCGATCCGGGCGAGCCGGAGGAGCGGAACATCTACGCTGCAATGGAAGCGGGCAAGGAAGTCAAGAAGATCCCGATGACCTTCGGCGATGCCCTCGACGCACTCGAAGCCGATGAAGTGATCAAGAAGGCAATGCCCGGCGAGATGTACACCGTGTTCTTGCACTACAAGCGCGACGAATGGGAGCGCTTCTGCGCCACCGTTACCGATTGGGACGTCAACGAGTACCTCGACATACTGCCCTAATAGCGCGGCGGGCAAATCCCTGAAGCGGCCGGCTATCGCGGCCGGGCGAGGGACGACCAGCGGCACAAGACCAGAATCCAATGGAGCCGAAATGACATGTGTGGGATAGCCGGAATCATCTACAAGGACGGTGAGCATCCGATCGGGTCGGAGATGACCCGGATGCTGCAGTCCATGAAGCATCGCGGCCCGGATTCGACGGGGTACGCGCTCTACGGTCAGCCGTCGGATCTCGTGATCATGCGCTACAAGCTCGCCGACGCGAACACGCCTCGTGATTTCGAGTATGAGGATCGGCTGCGACGGCATCGGTCCGAGGTCGAGCGCCGGCTGGCATCACTCGGCGCTCGCATTCAAGCTCTCGAAGAGGAGACGGAGTACGCGTTCAGGGTCACGCTCGAGTATTCGGGCGACCTGAAGAAGCTCGCCGACTTCGTGGAGGACGTGCCCGACGTCGAGGTTCTCTCGCTCGGCCACTCGCTCGAGATCATCAAGGACCTCGGCGACGCAGAGACGGTCGCAGGTGGCTATCACCTGAACGACTTCACGGGAACGCACGCGATCGGCCACGTCCGCATGGCGACCGAGTCCGACGTCGACATCTCGGGGGCGCACCCTTACTGGGCGTATCCCTTTTCTGACGTTGCAGTCGTGCACAACGGACAGCTGACGAACTACTTCCAGTGGAAGCGCCGCCTCGAGCGCTCGGGTCATCGCTTCCAGTCCGAGTGCGACTCCGAGATCATCGCCGTTTACCTCGCGGAGCAGATGAGTGACGGCGCCTCTCTCGAGGACGCGATGCGCCAGAGCCTCGAGGATCTCGACGGCGTCTTCACCTATGTCTGTGTGACGAAGGACGCTCTCGGCGTTGCGAAGGACGAGATGGCCGCGAAGCCGCTCGTGCTCTACGAAGCTGACAACCTCGTGGCGCTTGCGTCCGAGGAGATCGCGATCCGCGCGATCATCGATCACGAGATCGAGACCTACGATCCGTACGAAGGAGAGGTGCTGGTATGGCAGCGGTAGGCGAGCAAGCAATCAGCTATGACGCGCGTGGGCTGTCCGAGCCCGATGCGGCCGTACCCGAGATCTCGGAGATCGACGGAACCTCCGCCGAGTTCGACGCGCACGACCTGTCAACGCGGCAGATCAACCTCGAGCTGCGCTGGCTGATCAACGAGCAGGGTGTGACCGACGTGACCGTGCGGAACCCGGGCTCAAAGCACTCGCTCGGGGTCGGCCTGCTCACGCGCTGTAAGATCACGTTCGACGGCAGCCTCGGCTATTTTGGCTGCGGCATCATCGACGGCCCCGAGGTTCACATCAAGGGGCGCGTCGGCTGGTCGGCGTGCGAGAACATGATGTCGGGCGTCGTCGTGATCGACAGCAACGCCGGCTCCCTCACGGGAGCGGCATTCCGAGGCGGCGACCTCGTGATCAAGGGTCGTGTCGGAGCCCGCACGGGCATCGACCAGAAGGGCGGGACCATCATCGTGATGGGCTCTGCCGGCTCGATGAACGGGTTCATGATGCAGCGCGGCCGCCAGATCATCTGCGGCGACGTTGGTCACGGGCTCGGCGACTCGATGTACGACGGCACGATCTACGTCGGCGGGAAGGTGCGGTCACTCGGGATCGACTGCGTCCCCGGCGAGTGGACGGACGCCGACACCGAGTTCATCGAGCGGAAGTTCAGGATCTATGATCTTGGCGCCCCGCCCGAGCTGCAGAAGTTCGTGTGTGGCAAGAAGCTCTACAACTACGACAACCTCGAGCCGTCCGAGCGCAAGCTCGTCTTGTAGGAAAGGACACATGGCAGACGAGACAGCACCTACCCCGCAGACCGTCCTCGGGCACAGCCGCATCTTCACCCCCGAGGTGATGAACGACATCCACATGAAGGCCGAGCTCGGTCGCTACCGCATGCGTGGCTTCTCGATGTTCAAGCCGATCCCGCACTGGGACGAGCTGATGTTCATGCCGGGCACGCTGACCCGGTTCGTGATCGAGGGCTACCGCGAGAAGTGCGTTACGAAGACCGTTCTCGGAGCCCGCTTCGCGAAGAAGCCGATCGAGCTCGACATCCCCGTCTACATCACGGGAATGAGCTTCGGAGCCCTCTCACTCGAGGCCAAGATGGCGCTCGCGAAGGGTGCCTCGATGGCCGGCACGGCGACGTGCTCGGGCGAGGGCGGGATGATCCCGCCGGAGCGCGACTACTCGACGAAGTGGTACTACCAGTGCATCCAGAGCCGGTATGGGTTCAACCCGCACCACCTGATGCTCGCGGACGCGGTCGAGTTCTTCATTGGCCAGGGCTGCAAGGTTGGCCTCGGCGGCCACCTGATGGGGCAGAAGGTGACGGAGCAGGTTGCCGAGATGCGCTCACTCCCTGCCGGCATCGACCAGCGCTCGCCGGCTCGGCACCCGGACTGGCTCGGCCCGGACGATCTCTCGCTGAAGATCCAGGAGATCCGCGAGGCGACCGACTACCAGATCCCGATCCAGCTCAAGCTCGGTGCCTCGCGCGTCTATGACGACGTGCGCATGGCGGCTAAGTGCGGGCCGGACATCATCTACCTGGACGGTGCCGAGGGTGGTACCGGTGCAGGGCCGCACATCGCGACCGAGGAGACCGGGATCCCGTTGATGGCGGCGATCCCCGAGGCCCGCAGGGCCCTCGAGGACGTCGGGCTCGCCGATGAAATCGACCTCGTCGTCGCGGGCGGCATTCGCAACGGCGGTGACATCGCAAAGGCGATCGCACTCGGCGCGAAGGCCGTCGCAATCGGTCACTCGGCGCTGATGGCTCTCAACTGCAACAAGGAGATCCCCGGCGTCACCGACTACGAGGGCACCGTCGGCGTCCCCGCTGGCAAGTGCTACCACTGCCACACCGGACGCTGCCCGGTGGGCGTCGCAACGCAGGATCCGGAGCTCCGCAAGCGCCTCGTCGTCGAAGACGCGGCCGAGCGGGTCTACAACTTCCTGCACACGCTGACGCTCGAGGTGCAGATGCTCGCGCGTGCGTGCGGCAAGACGAACGTCCACTCGCTCGAGCCGGAGGATCTCTGTGCCCTCACGGTCGAGGCTGCTGCGATGGCGAAGGTGCCGCTCGCGGGCACGAGCTGGATTCCCGGTGTCAGCGAGGAGCAGACGCTCGCGAAGATCGAGCGGATGCTGGAGCGGCATCTCGAGAACCCGATCGACTATCTACCGAGCGCTGCGGAGGTGATGTCCGGTGAGTGAGATGGCCTACTCGGAGCCGGAGAAGATCCAGTCCATCGATGCGGAGTTCCTCGCCGGCCACCGCTTCCCGTACCAGGAGGACATCTCCCTGGTCGAGACCGTCGATCTCGACGCATCGACGCCGGGCGATGACATCAACTGGCTCGAGGACATCGAGCTCCTCGAGGAGAACGGCACGCCCGCGGTGTTCGATCGCTACTCGAACTCGTTCATCAAGATCTACTTCCCGATCCCGAAGGGACGGGAGAACGAGATCGCCCGCAAGGTGCTGATGACGCACCTGCAGACCGGAAACTCCTACGGGATCCTGCTGAAGGAGAAGCACTGCAAGTTCCCTCAGCCGGAGCTCGGTCCGTGGGTGGCGAACTCGAAGATCGTCGGGACCGACTGGAAGCCCCCTGTCCTCGAGGGCTGGGAAGCTCCGATGCACTAGCCCGACGGGCAGCGCATGGGAGTTCTCTTTGGCCTGGGTGCGGCCGTCACCTGGGGGTCGGCCGACTATGTCGCCGCAATCGCCGGCCGCCGAATCGGTTCACATCGCGTTGTGCTGGGCTTTCACGTCGTCGCGACGTTCCTCCTGGCGATCCTCGTTCTCGGAACGGGGTCATTGGAGGGTGTGAGCGCCGCCGACGTCGGCTTCTTCGTGCTCGTCGGCGCGATCGGGTGGGCCGGGTATGCGTGCTTCTACCGGGCGCTCGCGATCGGGCCGATCTCCGTCCTCAGCCCGATCGTGTCCGGGTACGCGATGGTGACACTACTCCTCGCGATCATCCTCCTCGACGAGCGGCTCGGAGTTGCGGCGGCGTGCGCCGTCGTGGTCTCCGTCGTCGGCATCGTGCTCGCCTCGTCAGGGCTACGCCACATCTTCCGGGTCGAACGAATCGACGCGCACGGGCTCCTGTTCGCGCTCGCCGCGATGGTTCTGATCGGCGCCTTCGTCCTGGGAGTGTCGGTGAAAGCGGACGACCTCGGCTGGCTCGCCCCCGTCTTTCTCGCCCGGCTCTTTTCCACCGTCTTCGTCTTCGCCTCGCTGATCAAGAGCGGTGGCTGGCGTTTTCCCGACCGCTCACCGCGCGTCCTCTGGGCCATCGTCGCGCTCGCACTGCTCGACACGGCCGGGTACATCTCCTTCAACCTCGGCACGGAGCACTCCGACACGGCGATCGTCGCCGCCGCTTCGGCGCCGTACGCCGTGATTCCGGTGATTGCCGGTGTGATGTTCTTTCACGAACGCCCGACGCCCACCGAGTGGGTGGGCGTCGGGTTCGTGATCGCAGGGCTCGTTC
>JAJAZN010000039.1 GCA_026785685.1 Thermoleophilia bacterium | reverse complement strand
GCAACACAACGAGTGCGGCGCCAGCGACGAGTCGCGTTCTCAAACGCCACCGCCTCTGGGTAGACCAGACTGACACATCCCTTGCCCTCCGCTACGACAACGACAAAAACGCCGACGGGGCCATGGTTCCCCCCCCTCCCCCCGCGCCCGCCGGGCGGGGGGGGGGGGGGCCCCCCCGCGGCCGCGGCCCCGGGGGGGGGGGGGGCGCCCCCCCCCCCGACCGGTCAGCGATCGGCGGCCTTGCGCGGCAAGACGTATTCCCGGTAGAGATCCTCGCACTCCGGTGAGCAGAAGCGACGCTCGCCACCATCGACTTCCACGATCCAGAGCCGCTTCGCGACGACCTGCCCGCAACAGTCGCACGGCGTCACGACGGTCTCCCACACCGCCGGAGTCTGCTCACGCCATGTTCCCATCAGGTGCCGGCCCTTCGCACGAGCATCGCGCCGGTAGCCGGTTCGCCGGTAGGGACCGTTCCGTGGTCGTTCCTGACGGGTTCCGACTCATTCCTCGTCATCAGGCTCCTTGCCAGCCGTAGACGGCGCGCGCCTGCTCGGGGGTGACGAACCTCTCGAAGACGTCACGGGCGACGCGTTCGCGTTCGCGTTCGCGCGGATCGCCATACCCTCCGCCTCCCGGTGAGTGGATCAACACCTCGTCGCCACCGGTCAGCACGATGTTCGTGAACTTCGAGGACGAGGTCGTACCGAAGACCTCGGAGAAGGTGCGAAATTCGGCTTCGCCTTTGCGCTTGACGAGGATTGCGCCACGACCCCCGGTGCCTCCACCCTCGAGCCCGAACGCGCCAAAGCCCTCCTTCGTTCGGTCGAACAGCGCATTGCAGGTCACTTCTGCACCCTCCTGCACGCGCAGGATCCGTCGGGTGCCGAGGCCACCGCGCATCCGGCCCGGGCCGCCCGAGCCCTCGATCAGAGAGTATTCGACGACCCGTAGCGGAAAGCGCGTCTCGAAGATCTCAACCGGCGTGTTCCGGCAGTTGCCGTTCTTGACGATGATCGCATCGTTGCCGTCGTCGTACGACTTTGCGCCCCAACCACCCCCTTCGAGGTGGTAGTTCGCGTAGTAGTCACCGGTCTTCGGGTGGATGCCACCGAAGAGGAAATTGCACGCGGTCCCACCCTCGGCGGCAGCAACGCGGTCGGGCAGAGCCGGCGCGAGTGCGGCGATAACCATGTCGGCCAGCTTCGGATGTGTCTCGGTGTTGCCGCCGACCGACGGTCCCGGGTAGACGACGTTCACTGCTGAGCCGGGTGGCGCGATGATCCGGATCGGCCGGTAGGCACCGGAGTTCTTCGGGATGTGATGGTCGGTGAGATGGAACACCGCGTTGTAGGTGGCGCCGGCCGTGACGCCGTAGGTCGCGTTGATCGGCCCGCGTACCTGGGGGTCGGTGCCCGTCCAGTCGACGATCAGCTCGTCGCCCTTGACGGTCACCGTGACGTGGAACGTCACGGGCTCGTCGACGACACCGTCGTCCTCCATCCGCTCCGTGAATGCATAGGCACCGTCTGGAATCGCCTCGATCTCGGCTCTCATCCAACGCTCGGAGTAGTCCATTAGCTCCTCGGCGGCCTTGTCGATGAAATCACGGCCGAAGCGGTCGAGTAACTCGATCACACGTCGTTCTGCGACTCGCAGCGAACCGATCTGCGCGTTGATGTCGCCCCACGTGTTCCTCGGTGTCCGATGGTTCGCCATGATCAGCCGCCAGAGATCCATGTCATTCACGTCGCGTTTGACGATTTTCACCGGCGGGATGCGCAAGCCCTCCTGGAAGACCTCGGTTGCGTCCGCCGCGAAGCTCCCGACCGCTTTGCCGCCGATCTCTGCCAGGTGACCGACGTTCGCGACAAAGCCGAAGAGCTCGTCCTCGTGGAAGACGGGCCGGATCACTGCATGCTCCGGGATGTGTGCGCCACCTCGGTACGGGTCGTTGTGGAGGACGACATCACCGGGCTCGAACGAATCGACACCGAGCTCCTCGAGCGTCCACCGCACGATGAAGAGGCTCGCCGCAATCTGGGCGGGGCAGAACTCTGCCTGGCCGATCATGTTGCCGCGTCGGTCGAACAGCACGCACGAGAAGTCGAGGCCCTCGTTGAAGATCGGTGAGAAGGCAGTCCGGATCATCGTGATACCCATCTCGCGACAGATGTTCACAAGCGCGTTGTTGACGACTGCGAGGGTGACAGGGTCGATCATGCGCGTGTGAGGTCGAGGATGCCGGTGGGCGAGGCACTCAACGTCCAGCCGGGCGGGACGACGACCGTCGAGTCCATCGACTCGACGATCACGGGGCCGAGGCGTGTCTCCGCGGGGGCGAGACGATCGCACCGCACGATGTCCGTGGCGACGAAGCCGGAGCCGGGGAAGAAGACGTCACGACGTTCGGGTCCCTCTCCCTCTGCTTCCTCGGTCGGAAGGCTCGCGAACGCGGGCGGCTCCCCCATCGCGACAACCGAGAGCCGGACGAGCTCGATCGGGATGCCGTCGAGGCGGTAGCCGTAGAATTCTTCGTAGAGGCGACCGTAGCCGGAGTAGAGCTCGGCGAGCGCAGCCTCGTCGACGGTGCCTGTCGGCACAGCAACCTCCTGTTCGTAGTTCTGGCCCTGGTACCGCATCGCGATGAAGCGGCGTACGCTGGGTTGCTGGGCGAGCCCCTGTGCTGCCACGTCGAAAAGCGCCTGCGCTTCGAGCTCGTGAAAGAGCGTATCGAGGGCGGTTGCGGGGGTGGTGCGATCCGTGAGATACACGCTGCGGACGGCGTCCACGCGCACGCTTGCGGCAAGTGCCCCGAATGCGGAGCAGAGGCCCGGTCGCGGGGGCACGACAACGCGCCGCATGTTGATGGCGTCGGCAATCTCGCAGGCGTGGGTCGCACCGGCACCGCCGAAGGCGACGAGCGCAAAGTCGCGCGGGTCGATCCCCTGCTCGACCGTGACGATCCGAATTGCGTTCGCCATGTTCTCGTTGCAGATCCGGACCATCGCCGACGCTGTCTCGATGCGATCCAGTCCGAGGAGCCGGCCGAGGTCATCGAGCACTGCCCGCGATCGTTCCGGATCGAGCGACATCTGTCCGCCGAGGAAGAACGACGGGTCGAGGCGCCCGAGCACGACATCGGCATCGGTGATCGTGGCGCTCTCACCCCCCTGGGCGTAGCACGCAGGCCCGGGGACAGCCCCGGCGCTCTGTGGGCCGACCTGGAGGAAGCCGCCCGGGTCGACCCAGCCGATCGAGCCCCCGCCGGCGCCGATCGTCTGGGTCGAGACGCTCGGGACGCTGACGGGAAAGCCGAACTCGATCTCGAAATCGGACGAGTAGAGTGCCTCGCCGTTGACGACGAGGCAGACGTCGCAGCTCGTCCCTCCCATGTCGAGAGCGATCGCCTGTGGAGTCCCTGCGGTACGCGCTGCATAGGCACCGCCGATCGCTCCGCCCGCGATACCTGACAGCAGGAGGTGGGCCGGACGCCCCCGCGCCTCGTCGGCGAGGGCATGGCCGCCGTTCGACTTGAGCAGCGCCCACTGACCACCTGTCCCGTTCCCCTCGAGGGCGTCAGAGACACCGTCCACGTACTGCTCGAAGAGTGGCTTCAGATAAGCGTCTACGGTGACAGTGGTGCCCCGCTCGTACTCGCGCCAGATTGGCGCGACCTCGTGTGAAAGTGACACCGTCAGCTGCGGGAAGCGTTCCGTGAGGAGTGCGCGCGCTGCCAGTTCGTGCTCGGGATTCAGGTACGAGAAGAGGAAGCAGACCGCGACCGCGGGCTGCTCCCCTCCGTTCTCCAACACGTCCTCGATTGACCTTGCGAGTGCCTCGAGGTCGATCGGTTCGAGGACGCGACCTTCCTCATCGAGACGCTCCCGCACGCCGATGCAGTCGGGCCGGTGTGCGAGTGGGGTGGGCTTGCGCCAGTGGAAATCGTAGTGGTGCTTGCGGTTGATCCGCTGGATATGGAGGACATCCTCGAATCCCTCTGTCGTCAGGTACATGACCCGTGCACCTCGGCGAGTCAGAACGGCATTGATGCCGATCGTCGTGCCGACGACCACAAAGCTCACATCGGCCGGGTCGAAGCCCGCCGCATGGAGAGAAGCATCGATCGCCGAAACGGGGTTCTCCGGATTCGAAGGAACCTTTGCGACGTGCCAGCGGCCAGTGGCTTCGTCGACTGCGACGAGATCCGTGAACGTCCCTCCGGTGTCGATTCCGACAGTGATGCCCATCCACGGGCGATCGTATCCTTCCTGGCCCATCGCCGGTCGGGACGGCGAAACGGCCATACGAGAGGCTGATATCTGGGGACGTCGGAGCGGGCACAAACGGAATCTGCTCTCGCCGAATAAGCAGCCGCTGTTCTGTATCGTGCGATCCGTCGTGAGCGGTGATGTCGAGCATCCAACCGACGCTTCGTCGCAGCGTCTGCGTCCTACGAGCCCCGACACGATCACTGCGGAGGTCATCGCCCGGCTCGACGCGTGCGAGGACGAGAGGCTCGCAACGATCATGCGATCCCTCGTCACCTTCCTCCACGGATTCGTCAGGGAGGTCGAGTTGACGGAGGGGGAGTGGCACGACGCAATCCGGATGCTTACCGCAACGGGTCAGATCACCGATGAGCGTCGCCAGGAGTGGATTCTCTGGTCGGATGCGCTGGGCGTCTCGATGCTCGTCGACGCAATCGGGCATCCGTTTCCCGAGGCCGCGACGGAATCCACGGTACTCGGCCCCTTCTACGTCCCGAACGCGCCGGAGCGTCCGTATGGAGCGCATCTCGACGAGGTGCCGGCCGGTGATCCCGCGTGGATCCACGGCCGCGTGCTGTCTCTCGACGGGACGCCGATAGCGGGTGCCGAGGTCGACGTGTGGCAGAACGGGGACAACGAGCTCTACGCCACGCAGGATCCGGAGGCACCGGAGACACACCTGCGTGGACGTTTTACGACCCGTGAGGACGGGTCGTTCGGTTTCATCGCTGTTCGTCCCACCGCGTACCCGATTCCTGATGACGGCCCCGTCGGTCAGATGCTGCGTGCGACCGGCCGGCATCCCTGGCGACCCGCCCACATCCACGTGATCGTCCGCGCCCCCGGACACCGATCAGTGGCGACCCACATCTTTGATCGCGACAGCGACTACGTGGACTCGGACGTGGTCTTTGCCGTGAAGCAGTCGCTGCTTCGCGAGTTCGTCGAGAGATCGGCCGATGATCCCGACCGTCCTCAGGGCATACAAGGCGACTGGTGGTCGTTACGAAGTGATTTCGTGCTCGTTCGGAGCGACGACACCGGCGAGCTGGTCGACCCGGGGCGAACGGCCTGACGCTCGAGCTGATCCACGACCCCGAAGCTCTCGAATCGGCTCGCACAGTGGCGAGTGCATATGATCTCGAAGTGGCCACAACGGTCCTTAGAGCGCGTTTCAGAATGAAGCTTTGTGCCGCCGGGACGCGCTGCGCGGCGCGCTGCTTCGTCCTCGGTCGCCCCGATACGTCCTGTATCGGCAGGCTCCCTGCGTCCTCGCAACGCACTCGCGCATCACGCCCCGCCGGCGAAGGGTCATTCTGAAACGCGCTCTTATTCTCGGAGCCGGTTTCGGTGGCCTCGAACTCGCGACGACTCTGTCGGAGGAGCTCGGCGGCGACATCGACGTCACCCTGATCGACCGCAACGCGGCGTTCTCGTTCGGCTACTCCAAGCTCGACGTGATGTTCGGCCGCCAGACGCTCGCCGAGACACGGCTTCCGTACGCCGACATCGAGATGCCCGGTGTGCGATTCCTCCAGCAGACGGTTATCTCGATCGACGCGGAGGCGCGGAGCGCGACCACCGACCAAGGCGTCCACGAGGCCGACTTCCTCGTCATCGCACTCGGGGCCGACTACGACCTCGACGCAACTCCCGGCCTCGCGGACGGCGCGAACGAGTTCTATTCGTTCGAGGGTGCCGCTCTGCTCGGCGACGTGATTCCCGCCTTCACGAAGGGGCACGCGATCATCGGCGTCTGTGGTGCGCCGTTCAAGTGCCCGCCTGCGCCGAGCGAGTGCGCCCTGCTGCTCCACGACGACCTTGTCGCGCGGGGTGTGCGCGACGACTGTCAGATCTCCGTCGTGATGCCGTTTCCGCGGCTCGTCCCACCGTCGCCGGAGACGTCCGCAGCGCTCCTCGATGCGTTCGTCGAGCGCGGTATCGCATTCGTTCCCGACCGTCGGGTCAGCTCGATCGATCACGCCCGCAGCGTCGCCGTGCTCGACGACGGAACGGAGATGCCCTTCGACCTGTTCCTCGGCGTGCCGAAGCATCGCGCGCCCGACGTCGTACTCGAGAGCGGTCTCGCAGTCGACGGATACATCCCGGTCGGCCACGCGACGCTCGAGACGCAGATTGCCGACGTGTATGCCGTCGGCGACGTCACCACGGTGGGCGTGCCAAAGGCCGGGGTTTTCGCCGAGCGCGCGGCGCGGGTCGTCGCCCGATCGATCATTGCGACCATCCGTGGCGGTGAGCAGCCCGAGCCGTACGACGGCCGCGGGTCGTGCTACATCGAGTGCGGCCACGGGCTCGTCGGTCGCGTCGATGTCGATTTCTACTCGGGTCCGAAGCCGACGGGCGTCTTCAACGAGCCTTCGGACGAGCTCGTCCGAGACAAGGAGTACTTCGGCTCGAGCCGCCGCGCCCGCTGGTTCGGTCGCTGACCCGAGACCGCTAGTGCGGCGTCTCACAACGTTTGACGGTAAATAGCACTGTTGTGATACGCCGCACTAGCCAAATCACCATGGAGTGGGGTGTCCCGCAACGATCATTTCGGGTCTAACGT
>JAJAZN010000038.1 GCA_026785685.1 Thermoleophilia bacterium | reverse complement strand
CCGGTCAGTGGGGACGCGGAGGCGACGAGTGGGCTTTTCAGCTCGAGCCCGAGATAGGTGCTGCGCAGATCAGGCGTCATCGTCGTTCTCCTTCGTGGGTTGGTCGTCGGGTTCGTGCTCGATCTCGGCGAGCTGCTCGTAGACGAGCCGTCGCTCGTCGACATCGTGTTGCGCCAGCGCTCCGAGGCGCTCCGCCTCCTCTGGCCGCGAACGGCGCAGCATCGAGAAGCGCGCTTCGTTGGCCGTGAACTCCGTCAGCGGCAGCTTCGCGCGCTGCGAATCGAGCTGGAACGGATGTTCTCCGGGGCCGGCGCGCCGCGGGTCGTAGCGCCAGAGCGGCCAGTAGCCCGTGTCGACGGCGAGCTTCTGTTGGCGCATGCCCTTCTGCATCTCGATGCCGTGGGCAATGCAGTGGCTGTATGCAATGACGAGCGACGGCCCGTTCCACGCGTCGGCTTCTGCGAGAGCTTTGACCGTCTGGGGGTTGTCCGCGCCGAGGGCGATGTGGGCGACGTAGACATTTCCTTACGACGTCGCAAGGAGCCCGAGGTTTTTCTTGCCGCTCTGCTTCCCTCCCGCAGCGAACTTCGCGACCGCACCGCGCGGCGTCGACTTCGACGCCTGACCGCCGGTGTTGGAGTACACCTCGGTGTCGAGCACGAGGACGTTGACGTTCCGACCGGACGCGAGGACGTGGTCGAGCCCGCCGAAGCCGATGTCGTACGCCCAGCCGTCTCCACCGACGATCCAGACGCTCTTGCGCACGAGTGCGCCCGCGAGCGCAGCAAGCCGGTGCGCCTCCGGCCGCTCATCCGTCGAGATCCGCTCGAGCAGTTCCCCCACGAGACGACGCTGCTCGGCCACGCCCGCTTCGGTGTGCGGGTCGGTGGAGGCGAGCGAAGCGGCGAGATCGGGAGCGAGCTCGCCGACGAGTGCGCGCGCCTGGAGCTCCTGCGCGTCGAGCGCGAGCCGCATCCCGAGGCCGAACTCGGCGTTGTCCTCGAAGAGTGAGTTCGACCAGGCCGGGCCGTGCCCGTCACGGTTCGCGGTTTACGGCGTTGTCGGCAGGTTGCCACCGTAGACAGGCGAACCGTGAGGACTCCGACCTTCTCCCCGGCCGCAGCGAGTGCCGAGACCGCCTCAGCGGCAGCAGTGCTGCCAGACCCCATCAGGACGATCACACGCTCCGCATCGGGAGCCCCCTGATAGTCGAAGAGCCGGTAGCGGCGTCCGGCTCGCTCCGCGAGCGCATCCATCCGTCGCTGCACGATGCCGGGCAGAGCGTCGTAGTAGGGGTTCGCCGCCTCCCGCGCCTGGAAGAAGACGTCGGGGTTCTGCGCCGTCCCGCGCAGCACCGGATGGTCGGGCGACAGCGACCGGTGCCGATGGGCGATGACGAGTGGCTCGTCGAGCAGGGCGCGAAGCTCGTCGTCGCTCAGCCGCTCCACGGTGTTGAGCTCGTGCGACGTGCGGAAGCCGTCGAAGAAGTGGAGGAACGAGGAGGGCGAAGCCCGTCGAGCGGGCGGCCATGACGTCGGAGTGATCGCCGAAGATCGAGAGCGCGTGCGTCGCGATCGCGCGTGCGGCAACGTGGATGACGGCGGGCGTGAGCTCCCCGGCGATCTTGAACATGTTCGGGAGCATCAGGAGGAGCCCCTGAGACGACGTGAACGTCGTTGCGAGCGCTCCCGCCTGAAGCGCTCCGTGAACGGCACCCGCGGCGCCACCCTCGCTCTGCATCTCGATCACCTGCGGAACGGCACCCATGTGTTCCGCACCCCTGCGGCCGACCATGTGTCCGACAACTCACCCATCGGTGACGCCGGCGTGATCGGATAGATCGCGATCACCTCGCTCGCGCGGTAGGCAACCCAGGCGGCGGCCTCGTTGCCGTCGATCGTCTCTCGTCCGGACATCGACCCAGCTTGGTCGTCCATGCCGGGTCGTGGCATCGGGGGCTCCCCCGACGGGGGTTCGGTCTTTCCGCAACCCCGGGGGGCATCAGCCGCCGATGTACGACATCTCGACGCGCGGCAGCTCTGCGGTGCGCGACGACCGCTCCTCCGAGTAGCGGTCGGTGCGACGGCCCCCGATGCGCCCGATCGTGGCGTGGATCTCGGCGTCGTCTGCGCCTCCGCGGACGAGCGCCCGCAGATCGTGGCCCTTTGTTGCGAAGAGACAGGTGTAGAGGCGACCCTCGGCGGAGATACGCGAGCGGGTGCAATCGCCGCAGAACGGCTGCGTGACAGAGGCGATGACGCCGATCTCACCGCTGCCGTCGGCGTAGCGGAAGCGGCGGGCGACCTCGCCGCGGTAGTTCTCCTCGGCCGGCTCGAGCGGAAGCTCGGCGGAGATCAGCGAAACGATCTCGGCAGCGGGGACGACATCGTCGAGGCGCCAGCCGTTCGTGGCGCCGACGTCCATGTACTCGATGAAACGGAGGATATGGCCGGTGCCCTGAAAGTGGCGCGCGAGCGCGACGACCTGGTCGTCGTTGACGCCGCGTTTGACGACTGCATTGATCTTCACCTTCAGTCCGGCGGCCGCTGCAGCATCGATCCCGTCGAGCACACGGGTCACCGGGAAGCCGACGTCGTTCATCGAGCGGAAGGTGTCGTCGTCGAGCGAGTCGAGGCTGACAGTGACGCGCTCGAGGCCGGCTGCCACGAGCGACCCGGCCTTCTGGGGCAGCAGGGCGCCGTTCGTCGTCAGCGCCACGTCGAGGTTGCCGAGTCCGACGAGCCGCTCGATCAACACGTCGAGATCCCGCCGTAGGAGCGGCTCACCACCCGTGATGCGCAGCTTCTCGACGCCGTGCACGACGAAGGCTCCCGCAAGCCGTTCGATCTCCTCGAACGAGAGCAGCTCCTTCCGATCCATGAACCGGTAGCCGCGGCCGAACACCTCCTTCGGCATGCAGTAGACGCAGCGGAAGTTGCAACGGTCGGTGACCGAGATCCGCAGATCGCGAACCGGGCGGCCCAGCGTGTCGAGCGTCGAAGGAGGCGTCGTCATCTCAGCAGTTAGCCTAGCCAGAACGAGGCGGCTTGGGCCGGCCGCGGCCTGATCCAGGCTGAGAGGCCGCGCAGGAGTAGCCTGCGCGGATGCCCGGTCGTCGGTTCCCGCCCGTCCTTGCGCTCGCCTTCACCGCGATCTGGCGTTCCACAGCCGTGGCGGCCTGATGGACGCGGTCGTTCTCGCCCTCTGCTCGGCTGCCCTGTTCGGCGGGATGACGGTCGCGCTCCGCCCGGCGCTCGCGCGTGGCGACGATCCACTCGTCGGAGCGCTCTGGACCGTGCTGCCTGCCGCCGGCGTCGCACTCATCGCCGCAGCGATCGTCGGGGACTGGAACATCGCCGCGGTCTGGCCGTTCGCGCTCGCGGGCATCCTCGGGCCGGGCGTGTCGCAGATCCTCTTCACGCTGGCGATTCGGGACGCCGGCCCTTCGCGTGCATCGGCGACGGTGGGGATGGCTCCGTTGTTTGCGGTCACGTTCGCGGTCGTCCTGCTCGGCGAGCCGCTCGCCGCCGGGATTCTCATCGGCGCCGTGCTGATCGTGACGGGTGGGATCCTCCTTGCGAGCGAGGGCGGGCGACCGAAGCACGTGAAGACGATCGGCCTCGTCTTCGCCCTCTCTGCGGCGGGCGTCTTTGCCTTCCGTGACACGGTCGTTCGGTGGCTCTCGATCGACTCGGACGTCTCGCCCGAGCTTGCGATCAGCGCCACGCTCCTCGCCGGGGCAGCGACGATCCTGGTCGCCGTCATGGTGAGCAGGCGGCGTCTGACGCTTCGATCACTGCCCGCATTCGTGCCGGCCGGGCTGCTCTTCGGCCTCTCCTACGTCTCGCTGTACGAGGCGTTCTTCCGAGGGCGGCTCAGCGTCGTCGCGCCACTCGTCGCGACGGAGTCGTTGTGGGGCGTGGGGCTGTCTGCCCTCTTCCTGCGGCGGATCGAGCATGTCGGCCGCCGGCTCGTGATCGGGGCCTTGTTCGTCGTCGCGGGCGGGATCGTGATCGGCCTCACGCGTTAGCCTCGCGAGAGGCCTCTGTATCTGATACGGTCTGGCTTAGATTTATCTCAGTCACTCACACTTAGATATAGGAAGGAACCACATGGCAAAGACAATCGGTATCGACCTTGGTACGACGAACAGCTGCATGGCCGTCCTCGAGGGCGGCGAACCGACCGTGATCCCGAACGCCGAGGGCGGCCGCACGACGCCATCTGTCGTCGCATTCGCGAAGGACGGCCAGCGGCTCGTCGGCCCCCCCGCACGGCGACAGCAGGTCACGAACCCGCAGAACACGATCTCCTCGATCAAGCGCTTCATGGGGCGCAAGTGGGAAGAGGTCTCGGACGAGATGACGATCGTCCCCTACGAGGTCGTCGAGGGCGAGAACGGTGACGCGCGTGTTGTCGCCGACGACAAGCAGTTGGCCCCGCCCGAGATCAGCGCGATGATCCTGCAGAAGCTGAAGACGGACGCAGAGGCGTTCCTCGGCGAGCCGATCACGGATGTGGTCGTTACGGTGCCTGCGTACTTCAACAACGCCCAGCGCGAGGCGACGAAGGATGCCGGCAAGATCGCCGGCCTCAACATCGTCCGCATCATCAACGAGCCGACCGCGGCGGCGCTCGCGTACGGCCTCGACAAGGAAGGCGCCGATCAGACGATTCTCGTCTTCGACCTCGGGGGCGGCACGTTCGACGTGTCGGTGCTCGAGCTCGGCGACGGCGTCTTCGAGGTCAAGTCGACAAACGGCGACAACCACCTCGGTGGCGACAACTTCGACAAGGTGATCGTCGACTGGATGACAGCCGAGTTCAAGAAGGATCAGGGCATCGACCTCGGCGCCGACAAGATGGCGCTGCAGCGGCTCTACGAGGCCGCCGAGAAGGCAAAGATCGAGCTCAGCTCGACCATGACGACCCAGATCAACCTGCCGTTCGTCACGGCGACCGCGGAGGGCCCGAAGCATCTCGACCTGACGCTGACGCGGGCGAAGCTGACCGAGCTCACGAGCGCCCTCGTCGCGCGGACTGTCGGCCCCACGAAGCAGGCCCTCGCGGACGCGGGCATCGACGCCTCGGGGATCGATCACGTCGTCCTCGTCGGCGGCATGACCCGCATGCCTGCGGTGCAGGAGCGCGTGACCGAGCTGCTCGGCAAGGAGCCCCACAAGGGTGTCAACCCCGATGAGGTGGTGGCGATCGGTGCCGCCATCCAGGGTGGCGTGCTCAAGGGTGAGGTCAAGGACGTGCTCCTCCTCGACGTCACCCCGCTCTCGCTCGGGATCGAGACGAAGGGCGGCGTGATGACGAAGCTGATCGAGCGCAACACCACCATCCCGACTCGCAAGTCGGAGACGTTCACGACCGCCGAGGACAACCAACCCTCGGTCGAGATCCACGTGCTCCAGGGCGAGTCCGAGATGGCCGGCTTCAACAAGACGCTCGGCAAGTTCCAGCTCGTCGGGATCGCCCCGGCGATGCGCGGGATGCCTCAGGTCGAGGTCTCCTTCGACATCGACGCGAACGGGATCATCCACGTCGCGGCCAAGGACACCGGCACGGGCAACGAGCAGCAGATCAAGATCGAAGGTGGCTCGGGCCTGTCGGAGGACGAGGTGCAGCAGATGGTGAAGGACGCCGAGGCGCATGCCGAGGAGGCTCACAAGCTGCGTGAGCTCGCCGATGCGAAGAACATGGCGGAGACGCTCGCCTACCAGACCGAGAAGTCGCTCGAGGAGCATCGCGACAAGCTCGAGGCATCGGATGCCTCGACGCTCGAAGGTCGTGTGATGGAGCTGAAGCAGGTGCTCGAGAGCGGTGATCTCGCCACGATCCGCGAGAAGACGGAGGCGCTCAACGAGGCCGCTCAGCCGCTCGCGCAGGCGCTCTACGCGGACGCTCAGGCGGCGTCGGCTCCCGGTGCCGCCGATGCTGAGGCGTCGTCGCCCGCCGACGACGAGATCGTCGAGGACGCCGACTTCGAGGTGATCGAGGACGACGAGACTGCGGACGACGAGACTGCGGCGAAGGCGTGAGCGACGAGCTCCACATCGAAATCCAGGAGCCCTGGGACGAGGCTGAAGCCTCAGCCGGAGACGCCGAGGCGGGGGCAGGCGCGGCCGAGGAGGCCGCGCCTGCGCTCGACCCGCTGGCGGAGGCCGAGGCGAAGCGCGACGAGTACCTCGCCGGCTGGCAGCGGACGCAGGCGGACTTCGACAACTACCGCAAGCGCGCCCAGCGCCAGCAGCAGGAGTTCGCTGCCCGCGGGGCCGAGCGGCTCGTCGCAAAGCTCCTGCCCGTGCTCGACGACCTCGAGCGCGCGCTCGCGGCTGCTGCAGACCACGAGGAAGCGAAGGTGATCGAGGGCGTCGAGATGACGAAGTTGGCACTCGCGGCTGCACTTGCCTCCGAGGGGCTCGTCGAGATCGAGGCCGAGGGCGCGTTCGACCCGCACGTCCACGAAGCGCTGCTCGCACAGTCCGTCGAGGGCGTCGAGAGCGGCTCGATCGTCCAGGTCGTCCAGCGGGGCTATCGGCTCGGAGATGCTGTGCTTCGTCCCGCTCGTGTGATCGTGGCCGAGTAGTAGTGGCCTCCCCGAGAATCTCGCCACCTGCTCGCGCGGCTGCAAACGCTTCGCATGCCGTCGTCCTCGGTCGCCCCCGTACAACGGGAAGAGGTGTTGGTACCAGACTTAAGTCTGGTACCAACGCAGTTTCGCTTAGCTCCCTGCGTCCTCGGCCTGCTCGGTTTTCGCCGGCGAGCAGGCCCCGAGATTCCCGGAGAGACCACTAGTCATGGCCCGCAGCCCGTACGAGGTGCTCGGCGTCACGAAGACGGCGTCGAACGACGAGATCAAGAAGGCGTACCGCAAGCTCGCCCGAGAGAATCACCCCGATGCGAATCAGGGTGACGCCGCGGCCGAGGAGCGCTTCAAGGAGATCCAGGGTGCGTACGACACGCTCTCGGACGCCGAGAAGCGCAAGCAGTACGACACCTTCGGCTCGGCGGGGCCGAGAGGCGGCGGCCCTGGTCCGGGCGGGTTCGGCTACGAGAATGTCGACCTCTCCGACCTGCTCGGACAGTTCGGAGGCATTTTCGGTCGCGGAGGCGGAGGCGGGGGACGGAGAGGGCGGCCGCAGCCGGAGCGCGGGGCCGATCTCGAGTCCCCTGTTCGTCTTCCCTTCGAGGACGCGCTTTCGGGCGCCCAGGTCAGGGTGCCCGTCGAGGTCGACGCGGCATGTCATACGTGTCACGGCACCGGTGCCGAGCCCGGCACATCGCCTGTTACGTGTCCCCAGTGCAACGGGTCGGGCACCGTATCCGACTCGCACGGCCTCTTCGCACTCTCGCAGCCCTGTCCGCGCTGTCGCGGGAACGGCGTCATCGTCGAGAAGCCGTGCAAGACCTGTCGCGGCGCCGGCCGCGAGCGCGTGACGAAGCGCTACGCCGTCAAGATCCCCGCGGGCGCGAAGGACGGCACGAAGGTGCGACTGAAGGGCAAGGGGGAGCCCGGCGCGAACGGCGGCCCGGCTGGCGATCTGTTCGTCGTCGTCTCCGTCGTTCCCTCCACGCTCTACGAACGGCGTGACGCCGACCTCGTGCTCGAGGTGCCGATCACCTATCCCGAGGCCGTGATCGGCGCGACGGTCGAGATCCCGACGCCGGCAGGACCCGTCAACCTCAAGGTTCCGGCCGGCACCGAGAGCGGCAAGCTCCTGCGCGTCAAGGGCAGGGGGGCTCCGAAGCTGAAGGGTGGCGGGAAGGGCGATCTCCTCGCTCGGATCCGGATCACGGTTCCACAGAAGCTGACGAAAGCCGAGAAGGAGGCGCTCGAGGGCTACGACAAGGTGCTGCGCGAGCGGCCGCGAGATCGGGCGTTCAACGAATGAGTGGCCAGCCCCGATACATGATCTCGGTTGCCGCCGAGCTCGCGGGAATGCACCCCCAGACACTTCGCGCCTACGAAGCGAAGGGCCTCCTGAACCCCAGGCGAACGCCAGGCGGGACGAGGCTCTACTCCGACGAGGACGTGCAGCGCCTGCAGCTGATTCAGCAACTGACGACGAAGCTCGGGCTCAACCTGGCGGGCGTCGAGCACGTCCTCCGGCTCGAGGACGAGCTGCGTCGCCTCCGGAGTCGGATGGAGCACCTCGAGGCGCAGCTGCGAACCGAGATTCACGAGACCCACCGCCAGTACCGGCGCGAGGTCGTGCTCTACCGACCACAACCACCCGCACGAAACCCGTAGAGGCGAGGCCCGCCTCTCCCGCGGCAAAGGAGTACCCATGGATTTCAACAAGCTGACGATCAAGTCCGGAGAAGCAGTCGCCCGCGCGCAGGAGATCGCGCGGCAGGCAGGCAACCCCGAGCTCACCCGGGACCACATGGCTGTCGCGCTCCTCGAGCAGGAGTTGCCACGCACCCTCGTGCAGCGTGCCGGCGCCGAGCCGGGCGCGATCCTGGCCGAGACCGAGGCGCGGATTCGCGCACTGCCGGCGGTCTCCGGCTCGAACGCACAGCCGCAGGCGGGTGCCTCGTTCCGCAAGGCGCTCGACGACGCCTTCGAGGAGGCGCGGAAGCTCGACGACGATTTCGTCTCCGTCGAGCACCTCGTTCTCGCCCTCGAGCTCGTCCCGCGGGACGCGTTGCTCGGCGCCCTCAAGGAGGTGCGCGGAGGGCAGCGCGTGACGACCCAGGATCCCGAGGGAACGTACGAGGCGTTGACGAAGTTCGGGCGCGACCTCACCGCCGCCGCCGAGGCGGGGAAGCTCGACCCGGTGATCGGCCGCGACGAGGAGATCCGCCGTACGATTCAGGTGCTCTCGCGGCGAACGAAGAACAATCCCGTTTTGATCGGCGAGCCGGGCGTCGGTAAGACGGCAATCGCCGAGGGCCTCGCCCAGCGCATCGTCGCCGGTGACGTGCCCGAGGGCCTGAAGGGCAAGCGCGTCTGGGCGCTCGATGTCGGTGCGCTGATCGCGGGCGCAAAGTACCGCGGTGAGTTCGAGGAGCGACTGAAGGCCGTCCTCGCCGAGATCGCGGCAGCGGAGGGAGCAATCGTCCTGTTCATCGACGAGCTCCACACGATCGTCGGTGCAGGCGCGGCTGAGGGTGCGGTCTCGGCAGGAAACCTGCTCAAGCCGATGCTTGCGCGAGGCGAGCTACGTGCCGTCGGCGCGACGACGCTCGACGAGTACCGCAAGCACATCGAGAAGGACCCGGCACTCGAGCGGCGCTTCCAGCCAGTGCTCGTCAGCGAGCCTTCCGTGGCCGACACGATCGCGATCCTGCGGGGATTGAAGGAGCGCTACGAGGCGCACCACGGCGTGCGAATCCGCGACGCCGCGCTCAATGCGGCGGCGGTCATGTCCGAGCGCTACATCACGGATCGCTTCCTGCCCGACAAGGCGATCGATCTCGTCGACGAGGCTGCGTCGCGGCTTCGCATGGAGATCGACAGCTCGCCGGTCGAGCTCGACGAGGCGGAGCGCCGCGTCACCCAGCTCGAGATCGAGCTGACGGCGATGGCAAAGGAGACGCCCGCGGCGCGTGAGCCGTTGGAGCGTGAGCTCGCGGAGGCGAAGGCCCGCCGTGACGAGCTCGCGGCGCGCTGGGCGGGGGAGAAGGACATCCTCGATCGCGTCAAGGAGATCACCCGGGAGATCGACGATCTCCGCATGGAAGCCGAGCGGGCAGAGCGCCACGGCGATCTTCAGCGGGTCGCAGAGATCCGCTACGGCTTGCTGCCAGCGCTCGAGCAGGAGCTCACGGTCCGTGGAGAGGCAGCGACTGCGACGGAGCCGATGGTGAAGGAAGAGGTCGACGAGGACGACATCGCTGCCGTCGTTGCGGCCTGGACGAAGATCCCGGTCGACAGGCTCCTCGAGGGAGAGGTGCAGAAGCTCGTGCACATGGAGGCGCGGCTGCACAACCGCGTCGTCGGCCAGGAAGCCGCTATCGACGCGGTCTCGAACGCGCTCCGTCGCGCGCGTTCCGGCCTCCAGGATCCGAACCGCCCGATCGGCTCGTTCATCTTCCTCGGCCCGACGGGCGTCGGGAAGACCGAGCTTGCGAAGGCGCTCGCGGAGTTCATGTTCGACGATGAGCGCGCGATCGTCCGGCTCGACATGTCCGAGTACATGGAGAAGCATTCGGTCTCGCGCCTTGTCGGCGCCCCTCCCGGGTACGTCGGGTACGACGAGGGTGGTCAGCTCACCGAGGCCGTACGGCGACGGCCGTACTGCGTGATCCTGCTAGACGAGATCGAGAAGGCACACGCGGACGTTTTCAACGTCCTCCTCCAGCTGCTCGACGACGGCCGCCTCACCGACGGCCAGGGGCGGACCGTCGACTTCCGAAACACCGTCGTGATCATGACCTCGAACCTGCGCTCGGATGCGCAACTGCTCGAGCACTTCCGCCCCGAGTTCGTCAATCGGGTCGACGAGATCGTCGTCTTCGCTCCCCTAGACCGCGAGCAGATCGCAGCGATCGTCGGCCTCCAGCTGGAACGGCTCCGTGGGCGGCTGGGCGAGCGGAAGATCACGCTCGAGCTCTCTCCCGAAGCAGTCGAGCTGATCGCCGAGACCGGTTGGGATCCGGCGTTCGGCGCGCGTCCGCTGAAGCGTGCGATCCAGCGGCTGGTCGAGAACCCGCTCGCCCTCGAGCTGCTCGAGGAACGATTCGGCGACGGCTCGGCCCTTATTGCCCGCGTCGACGGCGCCGCTATCAGGTTCGACCGCGCGGAGGTGAGCACGATCGCGTGATCCCGCCTCGAGGGGCAATCCAACCCGGCGCAAGACGGATAGAGCTCCTCGGAGGTTCCGCCGGGCGAGCCGGCGGGACCCGAGGCCGGGCCCGCGGCCCCACTCGTTCGGAGCCCGGTCGTTGGGAGAGTGTCGAGGGTCCTTGATGTCACGGGGGCGGAGCGCGCGCTGGACGGCCAGGCTGG
>JAJAZN010000037.1 GCA_026785685.1 Thermoleophilia bacterium | reverse complement strand
GGCCTGGGTCGTGTTGGCGCGGACGTCCGAGCCGCCCTGCTTCTCGGTCATCGCCATGCCCGCGAGCGCCCCGCGCGCGTAATCGGGCAGCGTCAGCCGCGGCTCCCACTCGGCGGCCAGCGCCGGATCGGCGCGCAGGGCGGGGATGGCGGAGTAGGTCATCGAGATCGGGCACATGACGCCCGCGCTCGGCTGTCCCCACAGGTACAGCAGCGCCGCCCGGGCGACGTGGGTGCGAGCGACCTCCTCGACCATTTCGCGGTAGTACGCGAATGCTCCGACGCGGGCGAGCAGGTCGGCAGGGATGCCCGAGGAGCGAAGGTGCCGAACGCATGCGCGCTGCACGGCCCAGCGGTTCTCGAGCGGAGCTCCTTCGAGCGCCTCCGCCAGGTCGCCGCTCGAGAGGCTCGTGGTCAGGGCGACGAAGACGTGTTTCGCGTCGATAGTGCGACCCGCCGGCGCCGTCAGGCGTCCGCGTCGAGGAGCCCGAGCAGGAGATCGAGGATCGCCGTTGTCGATCCTAAACACGTGTGCGTTGGTGGTGCCGAGTGCCTGCAGAGCCCGAGGGAGCGCCTCGATCGTCGACGTCTTGCCAACGCCTGACGGCCCGATGAGCATCACGGAGCCGGGGCGCGCGGGATGCCGCTTCGTCAGCTGTGCCACCGTGGCGCTTGCGACGCGCTCGAGCGCGGGCTCCTGGCCATGGATCGCCCGCGCGAGCTCCGTGGCCAGGGCTTCGGCGTGAGTGCCCGCCGGGGGCGCAGTGGAAGCTGCACGGGGTTGTCGGGAGGCGGAGCGGGATCGTCGGTCTTCGTCGTTTCGCGCGCCTCGCCTGTGTTCGTACCGGCGGCGGCTGCACCTGCGGCCGCGGTGCCCGCTCCGAGATCCACGAGGAGGTCGTTCGCCCCCTGATCCGCATCGATCGCGCGGTCGCCGGCGGGCCTCGCGCGGCTCTGACCTGTCGCCGCGATCGGTTGGTTCGACTCGATCCCGAAGGCCGCGGGCGAGGAGCCCCGTACAGAAGTGACCGAGGTCCCGCGGCGAGGAGAAGACGCATGCTCCGGTTTCGAAGAGGAGCCGGAGGCGGAACTCGGGCGAGCGGCAGGCCCCGGGCCGGACATGCATGATCATCGCTCCGGTTCGGCCGAGCGCGAGGGTGACCTCGCCCGAGCTGACAGCGTGGGCAGGTGGGTATTCGGCGATTTCGACCCTGAGGGTGCCGGTTCGGGCACGGTCAAAGAGGTCATCGAACGTCGACAACGGCGCGGTCGCGTAGCGGCGCATTCTCCTCCTTGGACGATTGCTCGGCAGGGGGCGGCTCCACACCCTAGCGAACAGATGTTCGTCGGCGCAAGTCTTTCGCTCGCTTCGGTCGAGTACCTGTCACCGATTGGGCGCACATCCGACACAATGCCGGCACAGGTTCGTTGTCATCATTGGCGACATGTTTCTCGAGCGACTCCCTCGCCGACACACCGTGATCCTCCTGATCGTCTGCCTCTGCGTCCTCGGGCTCGTGGGAAGGCGCCTCGCAGCCACCGGGACGGCGCGGGCACCCGCGTCCCAGGCGGTGGAGTTCGATCAGGTGGAGGCCACGGGCGGGGCGACCGCCCCACCAGAGCTCGTTGTCTACGTCGTCGGCGCGGTGCGGCGTGCCGGCCTCGTTCGGCTGCGAGAGGGGGCGAGAGTTGCGGACGCGGTCGAGCACGCCGGTGGCCCAACGCGACGCGCCGACCTCTCTCTCGTGAACCTGGCTGCGCCCGTCGCGGATGGGCAGCAGGTGATCGTTCCCGTTCGTCTTGCGGCTGGGGCCGCGGGCGTCAGCGCTGGGACGGCGAGTGGGGGCAAGGTGAGCCTCGCAAGTGCCACCCTGGATCAGCTCGACGAACTGCCGGGGATCGGGCCGGTCACGGCACAGAAGATCCTCGATTGGCGACAGTCGCACGGCCCGCTGCGCTCCGTCGACGATCTCGACGCCATCCCGGGAATCGGCCCTGCTCGCGTCGAGCAACTCAGGGATCTCGTCACACCATGATCCGAGTCCGCCACGCATTCGATCGCGGCTGGCCGGCACTGCTTCTCGCTGCCCTCGCCCTCGGCCTCGCGGTGGCCAACTGGTTCTCGTTCTCCCGGGCTGCCGGAGTCGTCGCCGGCGTTGCGGCGATTGTGGCTTCTTGCGGGCTCCCCGCGCCGGTGCGGCTGGGTTTCGCCGCACTCGCCCTCGGTACAGCCGGGCTGTGGTGGGGAGGCAGGCGTCTGCACGAACTCGATCGCAGTCTCCTCGTTTCGCGCATCGGTGAGCCGGCCAGCGCTCAGGTGGTCGTCACGGGGGCGCCGTCCCGTTCACCCTTCGCGATCCGCGTCGTCGGCGAGGTGCGCCGTTTCGACGGCGTCGCGCTCCGCGAACGGGTTCTGCTGGAGTTGCCGGCCGGACGGGCGCCGCCTCAGGGATCCGTGCTCGAGCTCCGAGCGCGCCCGGTCGCCCCGCGAGGGCCCGAGACCGGCTTCGACGAGCGAGGCTGGCTCGAACGAAAGGGGATCCACGTCGTTGTCCATGCGAGCGGCTCCTGGCGGATCGTCGGCCGGCGGGGCGGGATCGGAGGCGTCGGCGACCGGCTGCGCACGGCAATCGCGAATGCGCTCGCGCTCGGAACCACCGGCGAGCGCCGATCGCTCGTCACGGGAGTCGTGCTCGGCGCAGACGAGGGGATCGATCCCGAGCTGCGCAGCGCGTTCAAGGCATCCGGCCTCTACCACCTTCTTGCCGTCTCGGGCCAGAACATCGTGTTCATCGGCTTCGGCGTGATCGGGCTCGCCTATGTGCTCGGCCTCTCGAGGGCCCTCGGTCACTCGCTCGCGATCGTCGCGATCCTCGCGTACGCCCTCGCCGTCGGTTGGCAGCCCTCGGTGGTGCGGGCTGCGGTTGCCGGCTGCCTGGCCTCCGTAGCGTGGCTCCTCTCGCGCCCGAGCGATCGTTGGCACACGATGGCGGTGGGTGCGGTCGTGCTTCTCGCCTGGACACCACGATCACTCCTCGAGCCCGGGTTTCAGCTGTCGTTCGCAGCGGTTGCGGCGATCTTCTCGTCATGCCCCGGCTGCGGCCGATCTATGAGGGTTACCCGGTGCCGCGTTGGCTCGTCGAGGTCGTTGGCATCTCGACTGCGTGCGGGCTCGTGACGGCACCGATCCTCTGGTTCCAGTTCGGCACCATCCCGCTCTGGACCGTGCCGGCGAATGCGCTGGCCGAGCCCGCGATGCCCGTGCTACTCGGCGCCGGGCTGGCGGCGGCGATCGTCGCACCAGTGGTTCCGCCCGCAGCCGTGGCTCTCTCGTGGCTCGCAGGAATCGCTGCCGCGTGGATCGCCTTCTCGGCGCGGCTCATCGCATCGCTTCCCTATGCCCAGACATCGTCGCGAACTCTCGTGCTTGCCCTCGCAGGGGCCGTGATCGCGGTTGCGGCCCTCAGGGCGTTGCCCGGATACCAGCGATCTGCCGCGGTGGTCACTGCTGCTGCGCTCGTTCCAGTCGTCGCAGTGAGCTGGTGGGCGATTCATCCACTGCCGAACTGGTCGCCGCCGACCGGCTTGCGCGTCACCTTCCTCGACGTCGGGCAGGGAGACGGGATTCTCCTCGAGACCCCGCAAGGAGCGATGCTGGTCGACGCAGGACCGCCTGAGGCTCGCGTCGATCGCCAACTGCGGCGGATGGGTCTCCGCACTCTCGTGGCACTCGTGATCACGCACGCGCATCGTGACCACGCCGGCGGTGGGTCGGCCGTTCTCCGTCGACTGCGGGTCGGGCAGGTGATCGATCCGATGCAGCCCGGCGTCGGCTTCGACGAGCGCGAGTTGCGCCGAACAGCGCGTCTGCGCAGCGTTCCGCTCCTACCGGCGCGAGTCGGGAAGGTGTACGCGCTCGGGCGACTGCGCATCCGTGTGCTCTGGCCCGACCACGCAGGCTCGCGTGATGAGGATCCGCACGTGCATGGCACCGTTCTCCTCGCGAGCTACGGATCGACCGACCTGCTTCTCACCGGCGACTCCGAATCCACCGTGACCCGATCGCTTCCACTGCGGCAGGTCGAGGTGCTCAAGGTCGCACACCACGGCTCGTCTGACGAGGGGCTCGTCGACCTCCTCAGCACGTTACGGCCGCGGATCGCCGTGATTTCTGTCGGCGCGCACAACGACTACGACCACCCTCGGCCAGACACACTTGCCGCCTTGCACGACCGAGCGGAGCTTGTCGTGTATCGCACCGATGAGAACGGAAGCGTTGTCCTCGAGTCCGACGGGAGGTCGTTGATCGTCCGTACGGATCGTCCAGTACGGTAGGCGCATGAGCGAGAAGCCCGCGCTGAAGTCCGCCTACCTCCTCTCGGGCAGCGATCGTCCCAAGGTCGAACACGCTGTCCGTCGCCTTCGTGCGAGATTCCTCGACGAGGCGGTCGAGATCGTCTCCGCCCTCGAGGTCACCGGGCCGGATGTCGTCACCCTCTGCAACTCCGGCAGCCTCTTCGGTGACGCCCGGCTTGTCCTCATCACGGATATCGACGGGCGAAGGAAGGAGGACAATCGCCCCCCGACCGGAGGCTGGAAGGCTGCAGACATCGAAGCCTGCGTGACGTACCTTGCGGCGCCGGCCCCCGACACCGTGCTCGCGGCGGTCGGCCTCGACGTGAAGAAGGACGCCGCGATCGCCAAAGCCTGCGCGAAGGTCGGAGATCTTCTGATCTTCGACGTCGCGAAACGGGGCCGCGTGGCCTGGGTGGCCGAGCGATTCCGTCAGGCTGGGGTGAAGGCGGAGACGGATGCCTGTGCCCTGCTCGTCCAATACATCGGAGACGAGGATCTCCACGCGCTCGCCAACGAGATCACGAAGATCGCAACGTGGGCTCAGGGTGAGCCGATCGGCGTCGCCGAGATCGAACAGCTCGTCACCCCGATCGCCGACGTCGCCCCGTTCGCGCTTACGGATGCGTGGGCCGAGCGTCGGCAGGGGAGACTGCTCGATCTCTGCGAGACGATGTTCGAGCGATCGGACAAGTCACGCCGCGATACAGCACCAAGGCTTGCCACGACGCTCAACGGGCACCTCTCTCGCATGCGTCAGCTCAAGCGCCTGGCCGACGAGGGCGTCGCAGCGAGGGACGCGGCCCTCGCCCTCAAGATGCACCCGTTCGCCGGCGAGAAGGCGTACCGGCACGCCGAGGGTTTCTCCGACGAGGAGCTCGCGAGCGCAACGGTGCGCTTCGCGGAGCTCGATCTCGCGTTGAAGGGCGGCAGCAGGCTCGCGGCCGACGTGGAGCTCCAGCGGGCACTCATCGCCGTGAGTGCGGAGCCGGGGCAGACTTAGAGGCAGCGCACCGCGGCCCGGCTCGGGTACTCCGCGGTTCGTACGTAGGCGTCGAGCGACTAGGCGGCGGTGGTTGTCGCCACAAGACGTGCTGCCTGGGCCTTCTTGCGCCCGGCGGTGTTCTTGTGGATCGAACCATTCGATGCCGACCTGTCGATCAGGCGGACGAGCGCGAGGTGCTCGGACGCGATGAGGTCGGCGTCGCCGGCAGCAACGGCTGCTTCCAGCCGCTTCGTCAGCGTCTTGATCGTCGAGCGATAACGGAGGTTCTCGTCCCGCTGGCGGACGGCGATGAGGACGCGCTTTTTCTGTTGCTGAATGTTCGGCATCTACCCTCGAGCGTAGGAATGCCCGCAGCTTGCGGGCGGAACGATCGTAGCAGAGCGTTACTCGCCCTTGGGCGCTGCCGCGGGCGGCCACGGTTCGTGCGAAGGTGAGGGGCGTGTCCGCGCCGAATTCGACCGGCATGACCGACGGTGCCGACCCCGGAGCCTCTAGGCACGACCCTGGAGCCTCTGGGCACGACCCTGTCTCCGACGCAACCGCCGGCCGTCATCGGAAGCTCGCCCGCTCGACACTGATCTTCTCCGTCGCCACGGGCGTCTCGCGGGTGCTCGGCCTCGTCCGCGAGATGGTTGCCGCGTACTACTTCGGGATCAGCGGCGCGATCAACGCGTTCACGGTCGCGTTCCAGATCCCGAACCTCGTGCGAGCGCTGCTCGCCGATGCAGCCCTCTCCGGGGCGTTCGTGCCCGTCTTCAGCGATCTCCTCGAGAAGGGAGAGCGCAAGCGGGCGTGGCGCGTTGCCTCGACGATCTTCTGGCTCGTGCTCCTCGTGCTCGGTGCCCTCACCGCGCTGTTCATCCTCATCGCACCACTCCTGATCAGGCCGTTCGGCGTTCCGGACGGCGACTTCGACCTCGCCGTCGGCCTTTCACGCGTACTCTTCCCGATCGTCGTCCTGCTCGGGTTGAGCGGCGTCATCGTCGGAATCCTCAACACCTACGACCACTTCACCGTGCCGGCTTTGACACCGATCGCCTGGAACCTGGCGATCATTCTCGGGCTCTGGCTCGGCGTGCCCCGCGTTTCGGGTGAGGATGCCCAGCTCTACGTCTACGCGGGCGCGATCCTCGTCGGCACGCTGATCCAGCTCCTGCTGCCGGTGCCTTGGCTCCGTGGGCTCGACGGGCGACTCCAGATGGTGATCGACTGGCGCGATCCGGCTGTCCGCCGGTTCTTCAAGCTGATGCTGCCGGTGACGTTGACGCTCGGACTGATCAACATGAATGCCGTCATCGACACGCTCTTCGCATCGCGCCTCCTCGACCCGAATCTCGCTCCGGCAGCGATCAACGCGGCCTTCCGGCTCTACATGCTCCCCCAGGGGATGTTCTCCGTGGCCGTCGCGACGGTGCTCTTCCCGGCGCTCGCCCGTTACGCCGCGCAGAACGATCTCGACGCCTTCCGCTCGACCATCAGCACGGGGCTACGGCAGATCGCGTTCCTGCTGATCCCGGCATCGATCGTGTCGGCCGTCCTCGCGCAGCCCATCGTCCGCCTCGTCTACGAACGCGGAGCGTTCACGGAGTCCGACGTCACGATCGTTGCCGCATGCCTCGCGGCGTTCTCGCTCGGACTCGTCTTCAACGGCTGGATGCTGATGCTGAGCCGCGGCTTTTACGGGTTGCAGTCGAACTGGATCCCGACTGCGATCGGAGTCGGCACGCTCGGTCTGAACGCGGTGCTCGACGTGGCGCTATACCGCGTTGGCATCTGGGGGATCCCGTTTGCAACCTCGCTCGTGAACATCGTCGGTGCGGCGCTCCTCGTGTTCTTCCTTCGGCGCGGGGTCGGTGGCGTCGACTTGGCGCGGATCATCGATGCCGTCGTTCGGGTGACCGTCGCTTCGGTCGTGCTCGGCGCCGCGGCGTTCGGCGTCTGGGTCGGGCTCGATCAGCTCCTCGGCCGCTCGACGGTCGCCCAGATCATCTCGCTCGGTGGTGCCCTGGCCCTCGGCGCGATCGTCTATCTCGCCGCGTGTCGCGTGCTCCGTGTGCGCGAAACCGATGTTCTTCGTCAGGCGATTTCGCGCCGCGGGGCCTGACGCCGCGGACGCGCGCTTTCCGATCGCGACGAAGTAGTCTGGTCTCTCGATGATCAGGTCGGCCACTCTCGACGACAGCCAGCGCGTCGCTGCACTCCTCACCACCGTCTTCGACGACCGCGTCATCACGGCCGCCGGAATGCGGTACCGCCGGGAGAGCGCACCGCTCGAAGATCGGGTCGAATCCTGGGTCGTCGAGCGGGGCGGTGGGATCGTCGGCTGGGCCGTCGGTGGTCTCGATGCGTTCGCTCCGGTGCGCACGACTGCCTTCGCCGGGCTCTCCGTCCACCCGGAACATCGCGGTGAGGGGATCGGTCGGGCTCTCTGGGACGGCCTCTCGGCGCACCTCGAGGAGATCGGAGCCCGCCGAATCGTCGCCCACAGTCGCGCCGACACCGACACGAAGGCGTTCGTCGTCCGATGTGGATTCAAGCTCGAAGGAACGCACACCGGCCTGGCGGTCGATCCAGGGACGGTGGTGGCGCCTCCGCCGCCTCCGCCCGGAATCGAGGTCGCGACGCTCGGGAGCTTCGCTTGCGACCCGAGGCGTGTCTTCGTCGCTGACTACGAGAGCTTCCTCGATGAACCCGGGCCTGGAGACGTTTCCGGCATGACCTACGACACCTGGCGCCGCCTCACCTGGGACAACCCGGAGTGCGATCGTGAGCTCTGTACCGTTGCCGTCGCGGACGGCGTTCCCGTTGGGATTTCGTTCCTGGAGGCCGACCGCTCGACCGGCCGCGCGGTAAACGTCGGTACCGGGGTAACTCCTGCCTTCCGCGGTCGGGGCCTCGGGCTCCTGATGAAACAGGTCTCGCTCAGCAGGGCGGCCGCCGCCGGGATCACGCGCGTCATCACCCAGAACGACGACACGAACGCGCCGATGGTCGCGATCAACGAGCGGCTCGGCTACACGCCGTTTTCCACCGGGCACAGCTGGGTGCTCGAGCGGTAGCTCAGGTCAACGACGCAACGAGCGCCCGTACCTCGCGCACGACCCCGTCGGCGTCTCGAGCGCAGTCGCTCAGGCTCATGTGTTCGCGCCACGCCTCCGATTCCAAGCCTGACGCTGCCGGAACCGGGAGGTGAAGCCACCTGTCCTTCGCATCCCAGACGAGGCGAACGTCGGGGGACGAGAGTGTGATCCACCAGGTGCCGACCGACGACGGGTCAGTTGCGCCGCTCGCGAGGTCGCGACGTCCTCGACGAGCGCTTTCTTGATTGCTCTCGCGCCCGAGGGACGCCTTGGAACGAAAGGGCACAGGTTGGGACGCTTGATCTCCCGGTCCGTCGATCGCGGCGTCCGCGTGGGTTCGCGGAACCACGCGCGAACGGCCCGAACCCGAGTAAAACCGCATCACAGCTAGCATCCGGGCCTGATTCCCATGCACCAGAGCCGCATCCGCAACTTCTCCATCATCGCCCACATCGACCACGGGAAATCGACCCTGGCCGATCGGATTCTCGAGCTCACGGACACCGTCGCCGATCGCGACATGCGCGAGCAGTTGCTCGATTCGATGGATCTCGAGCGCGAGCGGGGAATCACGATCAAGGCCCAGGCGGTGCGCGTTGCGTGGAAGGGGCACCAGCTGAACCTCATCGATACGCCGGGCCACGTGGACTTCACCTACGAGGTCTCACGGTCGCTCCAGGCCTGCGAAGGTGCCGTTCTCGTAGTCGACGCGGCGCAGGGAATCGAGGCGCAGACACTCGCGAACGCCTACCTCGCGATCGAGAACAACCTCGAGATCGTGCCGGTGGTGAACAAGATCGATCTGCCTTCCGCCGACCCCGATGGCGCTGCGAGCGAGGTGACGCAACTCCTAGGCGGCGATGCCGCGGACGTCGTCCGCATTTCGGCCAAGACGGGCATCAACGTCGACCAGGTGCTCGACGCCATCGTGGAGCGGATCGCAGCGCCCGCGGGCGACCCCGACGCGCCCGCCCGTGCGCTCATCTTCGACTCCTCGTACGACCAGTACCGAGGTGTGATCGCGTTCATCCGCGTCGTCGACGGCAGCTTCGAGACCGGGGCGCCGCTTCGTGCGATGGCCCTCGGCACGCAGTTTGACGCGGAGGAGCTCGGCTTCATGTCGCCGTCGCGCGTTCCGGTGCAGGCGCTCGTCGCGGGCGAGGTGGGTTACGTGATCACGGGCTTGAAAGACGTCTCCGCGCTGCGCGTCGGCGACACGCTGACGACCCGCCGGGGAGCAGCCGCGAAGGAGCCGCTGCCCGGCTACAAGGAAGTCAAGCCGATGGTCTTCGCGGGTCTCTTCCCGAGCGATTCCGACGAGTACCCCGAGCTGCGCGACGCCCTCGAGCGCCTCAAGCTGAACGACGCAGCGCTCTTCTACGAGCCGGAGACGTCGCAGGCGCTCGGCTTCGGCTTCCGCTGCGGCTTCCTCGGACTCCTGCACATGGAGATCGTGCGCGAGCGGCTCGAACGCGAGTTCGACCTCGACCTGATCGTGACCGCGCCGAACGTCGCGTACCGCGTGCTCGAGCGGAACGGCGAGTGGCGCGAGGTGCACAACCCGTCGGAGATGCCGGCCGAGCTGGAGGAGGTCGAGGAGCCCTACATCCGAGCGTCGATCATCGTCCCGAAGGAGTACGTCGGCACGATCATGGAGCTGAACAACGAGCGCCGCGGCACCTTCGACCACCTCGAGTACCTCTCGCCCGAGCGAGTACACCTCATCTACGAGTTGCCGCTCGCCGAGGTCGTGCTCGACTACTACGACCAACTCAAGTCGCGAACGCGTGGCTACGCGAGCTTCGACTACGACCTCTCCGGCTTCCAGAGCGGCAAGCTCGTGCGAGTCGATGTGCTCGTCGGCGGCGAGCCGGTCGACGCGCTGTCGCTGATCATCCACCGCGAGTTTGCGTACGACCGTGGTCGCCTGCTCGTCGAGAAGCTGCGTGAGGAGATTCCGCGGCAGATGTTCGACGTGCCGATCCAGGCGGCGATCGGGTCGCGCGTGATCGCGCGCGAAACCGTCAAGGCGCGCCGCAAGGACGTGCTCGCGAAGTGCTACGGCGGCGACATCTCCCGCAAACGCAAGCTCCTCGAGAAGCAGAAGAAGGGCAAGAAGCGGATGAAGCAGGTCGGCGGGGTGGAGGTTCCGCAGGAGGCCTTCCTCGCCGTGCTCAACCTCGACGGGGACAAGAAGAAGTAGCGGGTGGCGGCCGCCTCTGAGCCGCTCGTCGTCTGGATCAACGGCGCTTTTTGGGGTCGGTAGGACCGCGGTGGCATTGGAGCTTCGATCGCTTTCGCGCCTGGCCGCGCGCGTCGCCCGGCTGATCGGGGAAGAAGCGTGACCTGGGACGACGTCGTTGTGATCGGAGTCGCCCTTCCGGCTGTCGAGGTCGGAACCGCGTACGGGACGCCGGCGATGCGCGTGAATGGAAAGTTCATGTGTCGCCTTCGGGAGGATGGTGAGACGCTCGCGATTCGCTGCGATCCCGAGGAACGACCGCTGCTGCTCGAGGCACATCACGACGTTCTCTTCCTGACGCTGCACTACGACAACTCACCAATGGTGCTGGTTGCTCTACCCCGGGCGGAGGCCGGGCTCGTTCGCGAACTGGTCGAGGATGCGTGGGCCGAGCGCGCTCCCCGGAAGCTCGTCGAGGCGTATCGGGCAGCCGGAGACGAGTCGCGATGATCCACAACGCGGGAGCACGGCACCTGTACGTCCACCTTCCGTTCTGCGTGCACCGATGTGGCTACTGCGACTTCGTGACCGTCGTTGGCCGGGAGGCGCAGCACGGAGCGTACGTCGATGCGCTGCTCTCAGAGCTCGCACGTGAGAGTGGATCGCTCGCGGGCGCGGTCGACACCGTCTTCATCGGCGGTGGCACCCCGACGTTCACCGATCCCGACGCGTTGCGCCGTGTCCTCGCTGCGTTGCCATCCGCAGCCGAGGTGACCGTGGAGGCAAACCCCGAGACGGTGACCGAGGAGCTCGCCGTGCTCCTCCGTGAGGGTGGTGTGAACAGGATCTCTCTCGGAGCGCAGACGTTCGCCCCGCGACTCCTCGACGTGCTCGAGCGTGTTGCCGGACCGGACGACGTCCGGCGCGCAGTTCATACTCTCCGTGATGCCTTTTTCGACAACATTTCGCTCGATCTTATCTACGGGATCCCGGGCCAGGAGCCCTCCGATCTCGACACCGATCTCGCGGAGGCTCTCGCGCTTGCTCCGGAGCACCTCTCGCTCTACGAGCTCGAAGCGAAGCCGGGTACGCGGTTCACCCACGCCTGGGGCGACGAGCTCGTACGCCAGTCGGAGGCAATGGAGGGGTACTTCGAGCGGGTAGTAGAGACCCTCACGGATGCGGGCTACCGCTGGTACGAGACGGCGAACTTCTGCCTCTCGGGCGACCAGGCGGCGGGTCGTGACCTCCGCGCACACCACAATCTAGGGTACTGGCAGGGCCGCGACTACCTCGGTGTCGGGATCGGGGCGGTGTCGACCCTCGGTGAGCAGCGACGACGGAACGGTGCCTCGATTGGCCGCTACATCAACGCGCTCGGCGGCTCCGCGGGCGGCAAGGAACCTCCGCGCGAGCTGGAGCAGCTCGATCCGCTGACGAAGGCGCAGGAGCGGCTCATGCTCGGGCTCCGCCTCGACGAGCCACTCGCGCTCGGGGGTCTCGAGCACGCGATCGATCGAGGAGGCCTCGAGCGCATGGTCGCCGGCGGGCTTGCGGTCGTGCACACCGAGTGCGACGCCGGCGACGAACAGTCGTTGTCGCTGACGAACCGTGGCCGGTTCCTGGGCGGCGGCGTGACGGCCGAGCTGCTCGCCTGAAGGCGCCGGCGTCGGTGGGCTGCGAGCTTCGGTAGCGTCCCGGCATCGAGGCCGACCGACCATTCGTTCCCGCTGACTTCGAGCCGCCGCTCCAGCTCGAGACGCCGGAGTTTGCCCTGGAGCCGCTCGGCCCCGAGCACAATGAGGCCGACTACGCCGCCTGGACGTCGTCGATGGAGCACATCCAGGCGACGCCGGGGTTTGTGGGTCGATCGTGGCCCCACGCGATGTCGCTCGCCGAGAACCTCGCTGACCTCGGGATGCACGCGCGCCACTTCCGGGAGCGCCGCGGGTTTACCTACACGGTTCTCGAACGCTCCACGGGCGAGCTGATCGGGTGCATTTATATGTATCCCGTGGGAACCGCCGACGCCGACCGCTCCTCTGATCCGACCGAGCACGACGCCTCGGTTCGCTCGTGGGTTTCGGTCGCACACGCGCCGCTCGATCAATCGCTGCGGGTAGCTGTGACGGAGTGGCTGCGGGAGGCGTGGCCGTTCGAGCGCGTCCTGTATGCACGGCGCCCTTGAGTGCACGTTTCGGAATGACGCCTTGTGTGCTGCCGGGACGCGCTGCGCGGCGCGCTGCTTCGCCTCGGTCGCCCCGATACGTGAAAACGGCGTAGGTGCCAGGTTTCAACCTGGCACCTACACAGCTTCTCCAGGCTCCCTGCGTCCTCGCACGCACACGCGCATCACGCCCCCGCCGACGAACCGTCATTCTGAAACGCGCTCGATGCGAGGGATCGATCGCGTCCCTGGGAACAGGCCCTTTCCCCGGTAGGATCATGTCTTCATGGAACAGCTCTCCTCCCGCAGGCGCGAGATCCTGCGGCGGGTGGTCGAAGAGCACGTCGCGACCGGCCAGCCCGTCGGGTCGAAATCGCTCGTCGAGCGAGCGGGCATGGACGTCTCCTCGTCGACCGTCCGCAGCGAGCTTGCAGAGCTCGAGTCGCTCGGTCTCCTGACGCATCCGCACACCTCGGCGGGTTGCGTACCGACCGAGAACGGCTACCGGGTCTATGCGGAGGACCTCGTCGACTCGATCCACGAGCGGCCCGAAACTCCCACGGTCGATGTCGCCGCTGTCAGGAACGAGCTCGAGGAAGCGCTCCGTTCGACGACCGAGACGCTCTCCCAGGCGACGCGGCTCCTTGCGCTCGTCTCTGCGCCCGCGCTCGAGTCGGCATCGGTACGCCACGTCGACGTGCTCCAGCTGCAACCGCGCGCCGTGATCGTCGTCGTCATCACCTCGACAGGCGGAGTCACGAAGCGTGTCCTCGAGCTCGAGCAGCCCGTCGACCCGGGCCTCGTCGACTGGGCCCGAACCTATCTGGAAGAGCAGGTGATCGGCCTGCGGCTCGGCTCGACGACGCTCCGTCGGCGACTCGAGGATCCAGCCCTGCCGCATCGCGAGCGTTCGTTCCTGAGCAGGCTCCGGACGGCATTCGTCGATGCGGTTGCGTCCGACGGGCCGCAACTCTACGTCGGCGGCGCGGCCGGCCTGCTCAGCGAGGCGCGGGGAGCCGAGCTCGAGGCCTGTCAGCACCTCCTCGACGTCCTCGAACGACGAGCCGCGGTGCTCGAGCTGCTCTCCGACGCGCTCGACCCGCGGCGCACCGTCGTCCGGGTCGGTCCGGAGGTCGACGGAGGGCAGCTTCATGACGTCTCGTACGTCGGTGCGACGTACGGGATCGCGAGCCGCTCGCTCGGCTCGGTGGCGCTGCTCGGTCCGTTGCGGATGGACTACGACAAGGCGATCCGAGCGGTTCGTACGGCCGCGTTCGAGCTCTCACGCCTCGTCGAGGACGTGTACGAGGACGAGTAGCGACCAGGTGAACCGATCGGGAGGCCCGCGCGCGTTCGCGACGTTGTGAGGGTGTCCCGTTCTGAGTCCGAGAGGAGAACAGGTGATCGCGAGAATCCGTCCGAAGCTCGTACTCCTCGTTGTCGCCGCGCTCGCACTCGTAGGATTCAGCGCACCGTCGGAGCTTGGGACCGTGGCGGTCGCGCCACCGGCAGCGGCAGCGATTGCGGCCGCGTGTGCCGGAACGCTTCCGAATCGAGCGGTTCATCCGGTCGCCGGCTTCGGCCCGGGCGGTTTCAACTATGGGAACGCGCGTCTGCGTGTGCAGCTGAACTGGCCTCGGGGAGTCCTGAGGGCGGGCGTGCTCGCCGACGGCGGCGCGAGGGCAACGATCAACCGGGATGGATCGATCTCCGCCAAGGTCGGCTGGTGGGTGCGTGACGTCGCGAGGCTTTCGATTGTCGGCCGGCGTCTGGACGGGCCCGCACCGTCCCTTCGAGTACGAATCCCATTCGGTTACGGGCCGCAATCCGACATCGGGGCGTCGCTCGGCTTCCAGCCGACCGCCCTCATCTTCCCGACCGCCGGCTGCTGGCGCGTCGTCGGGAAGGCGGGAACCGCTCGACTGACCCTCGTCGTCAGGGTGGCGAAACTGCAGTAGGTCGCCCTCGGGACGTCGTTGCGGAGGCTTCACGTTGGCGGCTGCCGGTACCCTCGACTCTCTGATGGCGACGGCCGAACGCGACTACTACGAGATCCTCGGCGTCGACCGAGGGGCCCCGGACGCCGACATCAAGCGCGCCTTCCGGAAGCTCGCCCGCGAGCTTCATCCGGACGTCTCCGAGGCCCCGGATGCGGAGGAGCGGTTTCGGGAAGCGGCCGAGGCATACGAGGTCCTCTCGGATCCGGAGCGTCGCGCCACGTACGACCGCTACGGCCGCGATGGGCTGCGGGGCGGCGGGTTCACGCCGGCCGACATCAACCTCGGCAACCTTTCGGACATCTTCGGCGCCTTTTTCGGTGAATCGCTTTTCGGGCAGGCAGCTCACCCCGGTGGCCCGAGTCGCGGCGGGGATGTCACCGCGACCGCGGAGATCACGCT
>JAJAZN010000036.1 GCA_026785685.1 Thermoleophilia bacterium | reverse complement strand
GCCGACGCTTCGCGCCGGCAAGGCACTAAACGCGTTAGATAGTGCGGACGCACGGGGTGGCGATCCGATTTACGCTTGTTGCTGAGTTGACACACGGGGGTCACACCTTCGCTTCGACAATGCTTGTTCGTGAATGGGGTGACGATAACGGTTGACGTGCGCGAGCGGCGGTCCGACGTTCCGCCGCTTCTCATCGAGGCTGGCGCCGACGTCGACCTCGTCACGCTCGCGGTCGGCGACTATGCCGTGGGCGACAGGGTGATCGAGCGCAAGACCGTTCCCGACCTCCACAAGTCCCTCGTCGACCGGAGACTGTGGAGCCAGGTGGCCGCACTCCGCCACGATTCTCGCCGCGCGTACCTCCTCGTGGAGGGTGTTGATCTGGACCGTGGCCCCGTCCCTGCTCGCGCGATCCGTGGGGCGCTCTTCAAGGTCCTCGACAACGGAATCCGACTACTCAGTACGGCGTCGCCCGAAGACACCGCGCTCTGGCTGCACGTCCTCGCCCGTCAGGAGCAGCGCCGCATAGAGCATCGAGCACCGGTGACGACTGGCAGACGTCCGATCGTCGTATCTCCCGTTGGCCTTCTCTCGGCGATCCCTGGAATCAGCATCGACGTCGCGAAGGCGTTGCTCCGCACATTCGGATCCATCGCAGAGATCGCCGCCGCCTCCAAATCTGACCTGCAGTCGATCCCGGGCATCGGGCCCGAGCGAGCCGCAGCACTCCACAATGCCCTGGCAGAACGTACCCGGTGACCCTTGCGACGAGCGTTCCTTCTCCCTATCTAACGCTTCTCCGCCTCAAGCGGAGAAGCTTCTGCCCGGTCACGCGCTCCGTCGTCGAAACAGGCTTCCCCGGAGGATTCTGCGTCGCCGGCTCGGGCCGAGCGGAACCGCGGCACCTGAGAGGGAGTCCTTAGCGCTGCTTCCTTCCGGATCTGACGCGGTTCGAACGCTCCCAGTGCGCGGGACCCGACCTGTCAACACCTCGTGCGCAGACCAATCCCGATGAAACCGTCCCTTGGACGGCGTTCGGTCCCGCTGGAGCGGATTTCGGGTTCAGGGAACCGCTGCCTCCCCACCTAGCGTGACCGGGCGCGGGGAGCGTAGCAGGGTGCGCTCCGGCGGCGGGCTGAAGCCCGACGCCCAGTGGTTCTGGCCCGTGCCGGGTGCCTGGCTTTAGGCCACTACTGCGCCTGCGGCCAGGTGATTCGAGTGAGGGCGGCGCGTTGGCGTCGGCGTAGAGGGATCAACCCCGCTGGCGCGACTTCGTGGACGCTGTCGCGGTCGCTCCCGGTTCGAAGGAGTTCGGTCAGCGACGTAGCGATTGAGGACATTGGTCGAATGTGGTGTCTTTCCGACCGGGAGGTTTCGGCTCGCAGGAACGGGGGTATTCACGAAGGAGCGCCTTGACGAACGGTGCCGACCTCACGTCGTGGGTCGAGTGTGGCCCATGCACGATCCGCCCTCAGCAGCGCAGGCCGGAGCAGCCGGCTGACCAAACCCTCTGGTCGGCGCACATGCCTGATGGTCGAGGAGAGGATCGAAATGCGCAAGGTTTTCGAAATCGGCGGCTACGTCTCTGCTGCAGTCCTGATCGCGTTCGGTATCGGCGCGCTCGTGATGAGCTTCAACGCTCGGAGCACGGTGACCACCGAGCTGTCCCGCGAGTTCATCGTCGGGTCTCCGGACATGAACCCAACAGAGATCACGAAGGCCGTAAAGGAAGCGGGGCTCTCGAACGTCCCGATCCCGTCCTGTGACGTGGCGGATAAGGCGATCAAATCCGGCGCCGACGCTCGCTGCTTTGCCCAGTACATGCGGATCCACGCGCTCGAGTCGTCGGGTGGTCTGACCTACGCCGAGATGGGACGGTTCGCCTCGGCCGCGAATCCCACCGATCCCAAGGCCACGAACGACGACGCTTCCGCTGCAAAGGCCGCAAGCGGAGCGCCGGTGCCGAACGGTGCGCGCAACACCTGGATCACGGAGACTGCTCTCGCCACAGCGCTCAACGTCTCCTACATGGCGTCACAGATCGCGCTCTTCGGGATCGTCGTCGGGTTTGCGCTGTTGCTGTCCGGGATCGGTTTCGCCGTCCTCGTCGTGGGCGGGTCGCTCCGCAGCAGGCCGGCGACCGCGGCCGACGGCCAGAGCCCGAGGAAGCTCAGCGCTCCGGGCGTGCCGGTCGCGTAGAGACGCACCCTCGCGAGGGTGCCCCCCGTCGGGCGCCCTCGCGACTCATCCAACCGCAACCCGAAACGAGGCTCGCGATGAAAGCACTTGTCTACCACGGACCGGGACAACGCTCCTGGGATGAAGTTCCGGACCCCGTGATCGAGGAACCCACCGACATCGTCGTGCGGATCGAGACGTCGACGATCTGCGGCTCCGATCTCCACATTCTCAAAGGGGATGTGCCCGAGACGACGCCGGGAACGATCCTCGGTGATGAGGCCGTCGGCACTGTGACCGAGAAGGGAGCGGCTGTCAGCACCCTCGAGATCGGTGATCGTGTCCTCGTCTCGTGCATCACCTCGTGCGGCCGCTGCCGGTTCTGCAAGGAGGCGCGCTACGGCCTCTGCACGGGCGGCGGCGGCTGGATCTTCGGCCATCTCATCGATGGCCTCCAGGCCGAGCACGGAGTACGGCCTGTCGTCGCTCGGCCGCTGCGAGGCGCACGTTGCTGCGACAGTCGAAGCCGTGCAACGTGCAGTGGCGTCGCTGCGCGGCGTCCCCGCACCGGCCGAGCGGGAGTCGGCAGGAGTCCGCGAGGGCTTGGCCGTCCTGAGCGCTCGCGCCGGTGAGCTCCTCGGATCGCCGCGGGCGGATCGAGCGACACGGATTATGGTGACGTTGCCGAGCGAGGCGGCGACCGACGCAGGGCTCGTGCGCGCGATGGTCGCTGCCGGAATGGACTGTGCGCGGATCAACACCGCCCACGACGACGCCGCAGCCTGGCAGCGGATGGCCGCGAACGTGAGACGGGCTGCATCCGATCTCGCCCGGCCGTGCCGGATTCTTGCTGACCTGGCAGGCCCGAAGCTGCGGACGGGCGCAATCGAGGCGGGGAAGAACGGACGTGAGCGAATTCCCGTCGAGCGTGGCGACCGCCTCGTCATTACCGCAGACGACACGCCGGGCGTGCGGGCGGCAAGACCCTCGCCCGACGGCCCGGTCCGTCTCGCACGCATCCCCTGCACGTTGCCCGCCGCGCTTTCCTACCTGCGCGTCGGCGACCCGATCTGGTTCGACGACGGGCGGATCGGCTCCGTTGTTGAGAAGGCATCCGCGAGCGAGGTCCTCGTCGTGATCACCCAGGTTCGTGCCAAGGGCGACCGGCTGCGGTCGCAGAAGGGCATCAACATGCCGGAGACGGCAATCGAGATACCCGCGCTCGGGCCAGACGATCTGTCAGCCCTGCCGGTCATCGCACACTTCGCGGACCTCGTCGGTCTCTCGTTCGCGCAGGCGCCCGAGGATGTGCTCGACCTGCGTTTCCGGCTCGAGGCGCTTGACGCCGCGCACATCGGGACCGTTCTCAAGATCGAGACCGCGCGGGGGTTCGAAGCGTTACCGGAGCTACTTCTGGTCGGCCTCGAAGGTGGGTCCGTGGGCGTGATGATTGCGCGTGGTGATCTCGCCGTCGAGATCGGCTACGCGCGCCTCGCCGAGGTTCAGGAAAAGATTCTGTGGCTTTGCGAGGCCGCTCATGTGCCGTCGATCTGGGCGACCGAGGTGCTCGACACGCTTGCACGTGAAGGACGGCCGACGCGCGCCGAGATCACAGACTCAGGCGCAGGGGTACGTGCCGAATGCGTGATGCTCAACAAGGGCCCAGAGATCGTCGCGACGATCGAGGCTCTCGACGACATCCTCCAGCGTATGGCATCCCACCACGACAAGAAGACCTCGCTCCTGCGCGAGTTGCGATCGTGGCGCAGCGCCGAGCCGGAGGCAAACGGTGCCTGAAGGCAGTCCGCTTCACGTCGTCCTCGGCGCCGCAGGCGGCATCGGCAGCGCCGTCACGCGGGAGCTCGCGGGTCGTGGTCACAGCGTGCGCGCGGTGACCCGCGAGGGCAGCGCCGACCTCCCCGACGGCATTTCTCGGGTCGCCGCCGACCTCACGACGGCGGCTGGAGCAGCCGTCGCCTGCAGCGGTGCTGCCGTCGTCTACCACTGTGCTCAGCCTCCATACGGAACGCGAAGCTGGGCCGAGGGCTTCCCGGATCTCAACGCGTCGATCATCGACGCGGCAGCAAGGGCGGCGCGAAGCTGGTGGTCGCCGACAACCTCTACATGTACGGGCCGCTGGCCGGGCCGATCAGTGAAACGACGTCGCAGGAGCCCTCGAGCGCGAAGGGCAGATCCGCAAGGATCTCGCGGAGACCCTCTTCGCAGCCCACGCGGCGGGCCGTCTGCGCGTCACGATCGGCCGTGCCTCGGACTACTTCGGCCCGGCGGGAAGCCACAGCATCGCAGGCCTCCTGTTCGCCGGGATTGTGGCCGGGAAGTCTGTTCGCTGGCCGGCTGACGGCGATCAACCGCACGCGCGCGCCTTTCTCGCCACGTTCGACCCATTCGCGGTGACGCCGCTTGAGCATGCCGTGCGCGAGACGGTCTCCTGGTACCGGACGGCGCTCGCGTCGGTCAAGTAGCCCTCGGAGGGTCGCCGTTAGAGGGTTGCCGGGGACGCCGCAGGAAGCAGCAGAAGAGGGCTCTCGACGACAGCCGCGGCGACGTCGCTGAGCTTTCGCCCGTTGTGCTGGGCATGGTCGCGGAGCCGTTGGAACGCAGTCTCTGCCGTGATCGAGTGACGGGCCATCAGAATGCCCTTCGCCTGCTCGATCACCGCCCGTCGTCCGAAGGCCCCCTGGGTCAGAGCGTCCCGTTCGCCCGGACTCGGTCACTTCGGACGCTTGCGAGCGCTGTTGAGGGCGACGGCTTCGCACACGACCGCCTTGAAGGCGGACGCGTCAACGTCGGCTCCCTCGGAAATGTCGATCGCGCGACGCACGTTTCCGTCGAGGCTCGAGTTGAAGAGACCGGCCGGATCCTGCAGAGACGCGCCCTTGGCGAACGTGAGCTTCACGACCTTCTTGTACGACTCACCGGTGCAGATGATCCCGTCGTGCTCCCAGACAGGCGTTCCTCTCCACTTCCTCTCCACTTCCACTCCTCGAAGACGTCGGGATCGGCGTCTCTGATCAGGGCGCGCATCCGGCCCAGGGTCTCCCCGCGCCAGTCGCCGAGCCCGACGATTTTCCGCGAGATGAGATCCGATGCGGACAGATCCTCGCCCTTGCCCGTTTCGCTCATGCTCGCCATTCTAGAGGGTTGGAATCGTGCCGCTCAGGCAGGGAGACCGCGCGCTATCGTCCGGGCGTGACGGAGACCTGTTGACGAGCGTGCGACTCGAAACGGAGCGCCTGGGTCTGCGGCCACCCGTTCCCGACGACGCGGACGCGGTCGCGGAGCTTCTGGCCGATCCCGAAGTGATGCGCTTTATCGGTGGCCGGGTCGTTCCCCGGGATGATGTTCCGCAGGTAATCGAGCGGTGGCTCGCGCGATGGGCCGCCAACCGGATGGGCCCCTTCATGCTCGAGCGGCTCGACGACGGCTTGCTCGTCGGGCGCTGCGGGATCCTCGTCTGGGATCCGCGCGACTGGCGACAGTCGACGCTCGCCGACGCAGGGGAGTTCGCTCAGCCCGAGCTGGGTTGGGCGCTCGCTCGAACGCACTGGGGCCGGGGGTACGCGACGGAGGCCGCACGGGCAGTCGGCAACTGGGCGCGGACAGACCGCCGGGTCGGGAGCCTCGTTTCGATCATCGCGCCGGAGAACATCGCCTCGTCCAGGGTCGCCGAGCGTCTCGGCGCTCGTCCGGGAGAGACGGTTCACCTTCCCGATGCGGGCGACGCAGTGGTGTGGAGGCACGCGGACGAACTCGGCTGACGGCCCGGGTTTCGGAGCGCGTTTACTGCGGCGTCGCGGCGGCGCGCTCGGCGAGCGCGGCGAGCACCTTGGGCTGAATCGTCGTCGTC